>NZ_JACJRC010000040.1 GCF_014697025.1 Alkalinema sp. FACHB-956
GAGCTGGATGGGTTGAAGCGCAGGTTTACTCACAGATTCAATCTCTAGTCCCTAATAGAATGCTAAATTAACTGCTTTTTCTGGATTCTTGTAAAAACTCTCTATTTTTTTAAGCCTGAGTAGTTACGTTTTGCAATCATATTTTGCAATCATGGTTTGACCTTCTCTGCATATTTTCCTGAGGCCGTCAGTAGGATTGCGTAGAGAAGCAACAACCGATCGAGGGTTATTTGCTTGCTCAGCCCAGTCCTCCCATCTCCTAGGCGGGTGCCTCTGCATTGTCGGCAAGATGATCGACTTGTCGGAAAGTGGCATTTCTAGATGGGTCACTGGGGTAGACTCGGTCGATCGAGATCGTCGCGATCGATGCGCTTCATCTACCGTTGATTCCACAATTCGCAATCCCTACTTTTTAGGACACACCAGTATGAAGCAACTTGCTTTGACATTCGGCCATCGGGCTGCAATTTTGGCTTGCTTATCAATCGGTAGCTGGGCGATCGCCACCCCCCAGGCTCAGGCGGCTAACCTGAGTGCGGGCGGCACGGTTCCCACCGTTGGCACCACCGCTGCGGCACGGCCAGAATTGGCGGGCTTGGTTCTCGAAGACGCGATCCGAAATGTGAATTTAGGATCTGGGATTTCCGTTTCTGTACAGGATCGTGTCGTGAGATCGGACTTAACAGGAACACTTGATTTCTACTACCGCATTATCAATAACAACACCTTTGACGTTCGACTGGGCGATTTAATTTCCCACTCGTCCTTTGCGGGGTTTACCACGGATGTCGATTACCGCATTGATGGGTTAGGCAATCCCAATCCGTTGACGGCGGCCCGATCGGCGGATGGGAGTACGGTCACCTTTGACTTTGACAATTCCCAAAATAATGCCTTGCTTTTAGCTGCCGGGGAAACCACTCGTTTCTTCTTTGTGAAGACGGGGGCAACGTTGTATAACGCTTTGGGGCAGGGAACCTTGCGGGGTGTCAATGGTGAAGCCTATAGTTTTGCCTCCTTCCAGCCCACCAATGCCATTCCCACCCCTGCGCTTTTGCCCGGTTTAGTGGGTTTAGGCTTGGGGGTTTGGCGGCGACGGAAGTCAGACACGATCGTGTAACGGTCGGGTATCTAATCTAAGGTATCTAATCTAGCGCCTCTAACCGAGAGGCAGAAACGGGGGACTCGTCCATCAATCTGGCTCGTATAATCGAAGGTCAGCGCGATCGAATGAATCCTCCAGTTTCTTGTTTGAATTCCCTCCGATGAACACCCCAGTTTCTCAGCAGGCTGCTTCCTCGACTGCCTTTCTTGGGTCAATTGTGACCGCAGATTGGCTCGATCGATCGGTGTTGCAAGTGGCTCCGGAGTTACTGGGGTGTACGCTGGTGCGGCAATTTCCCGATGGGCGGCAGTTGCGGGGCCGCATTGTGGAAACCGAAGCCTACCAGGAAGGGGATCCGGCCTGCCATGCCTATCGTCGCAAAACGCCCCGAAATCGCATTATGTTTGGCCCTGCGGGGTCTGTTTACGTTTACTTAATCTATGGCATGTACCACTGCCTCAACATTGTGACCGATCGGGATGACTTTGCCAGTGCGGTGTTGATCCGGGCGTTGCATTTAGAAACGGTGCCCGCCGATCGACTCAGGCCCCGTGAAAAGCCCGATCGGGTGGCGGCTGGCCCTGGCAAACTGTGCAAAGCCCTGGAGATTGATTTGGATCTCTACGGCACAAAGTTGGAACCGGGACAGCCGCTCTGGCTAGAGCATCGTACCCCTGATTGGCAGCGGCAATGGGACGAAGGGACGATCGAAGCTGTGCAAACCACCCGGATTGGGCTGACCCAAGGGATGGAACTGCCCTGGCGCTGGTATGTCAAACATTGCCCTGCGGTGTCCAAACTCTAAAGCACAATTTCGCAACGCTAAAGCACGATTTCAGACTGACCGTCGGTGAATTTCACATCTTGAATTCCCCAGGCTGCGTGACTAGTTAGGGTCTTGCGTAGACTGCCAAAGAGTGCCATTTGTTCGGCGCTGGACATGGACTCAAAATGGCGGGTGGATTTTGGATCCAGGCGTAGATCAATGGTCGCGATCGCCCCCTGTACCTTGACGCGATAGCCCACCACGTTGAAATCCGGCGAATTACTGGTTTGAATAATTTGCCCGATCGCTGCGTCCATGGCCCGATCTTTGGGCAAATTAGCCTTAACAGGGACTAGATTTTCGTAGGAACTGTCAGGGCGATAAATTTGCACTGGGACTGTTCCCACGGGTGCCGCCGGTGACGCTGGAGCCATGGATGTGGCGGGAGGCTGGCTGGGTTCTGTTGGGCTGGCTGACTCCGTTGGAGACGGGCTGGGAGATGGGCTAGGACTCGCGGACTCCGTGGGTGTAGGCGACTCTGTGGGACTGGGCGACTGGGTGGCGATCGGGCTTCCGGTGCCGCAACCCGTGAGTACCCCGAGGAGCAGGAGGGTCAACGCCCCCCGCTTGGGGATAGAGCCAAGGACGGGTAGGGACATTTTTTTTAAATCTTGTAGAAAATTCATCATTTCTTGGAACTCGAATAGATTATCTAAGCGCGCATTCAACTGTCCCTGACCCTTGTAACCTATACCCTACCGTGATTTCCACGATCGCAGGCTATCTTGGCAAAAGATGGGGTTCTGTAAGAAATTGCTAGCGTATTCTACGGAACATTGTGCATCGTGACCTTCAGGGTTAGCATGGGGATAGCGGTATCTACCATGATTACCGATGTTGCATTTGTAGACTTCCATGGACCGAAGTCCAGTCCCTGAAGGTTATAGCATCCCGTAGTTTCTGGAAGCCTTGGGTCTTCCAGCGCGGGGAAGATCGAGGTGAAAATATGCTGACACAGGAAGGCCGTGTTTCTCTGTCGGAAATTACCGACTTGAATAAGCTGAAGTTTGAGTTAAATCGACTGCCCCCCGTGGATGTAGGTGATTACATCACCGATTTGCCCGTGGAGCGGCGGGCGATCGCCTTTCGGGTTCTCAAAAAAGACCAGGCAACAGCGGTTTTTGAGTATTTGGAACCGGAGATTCAGGAGGCGTTGATTGGCTCCCTCCACGATGCCCAGGTTTGTCAAATTCTGGAAGGAATGCGACCGGACGATCGGGCGGAATTGTTTGATGAACTGCCTGCTGGGGTGGTGCGGCGGCTGATTCAGCAGCTCAGTCCGATCGAGCGGCAGGCCACGGCGACCATTTTGGGCTATCCGGAAGGGACCGCAGGCCGGGTGATGACGACGGAATACGTGCGGCTGCGGGAGGGGTTGACGGTTTCGGAGGCGCTGAGCAAGATTCGGGCGGACGATCGCGATAAGGAAACGGTGTACTACGCCTACGTGACGGACAATAACCGCAAACTGGTGCGGGTGGTGTCGTTGCGGCAGTTGCTGTTTTCCTTGCCGGATGCGCTGGTGCGGGATGTGGCCAGCGATCGGGTGATCAAGGTGCATACGGAGACGCCCCAGGAAGAAGCGGCGCAAATGATGAAGCGCTATGACCTGTTGGCGGTTCCGGTGGTCGATCGGGAGGATCGGCTGGTGGGGATTGTGACGATCGATGATATGGTGGATGTCCTGGAAGAGGAAGCCACGGAGGACATCCAAAAGATTGCGGGGGTGACCAGCGGGGATGAATCTTCGTTGTCCCATCCCTTGGATAAGCTGAAAAATCGCTTGCCTTGGCTATTGGGGATTATGGCGCTGTATATTGGTGCGTCTAGTTCAATTTCGCCGTTCCAAAGTACGATTCAGCAGGTGCCGGTGCTGGCGGTGATTATGCCGTTGTTTTCCAATACGGGGGGAACGGTGGGTATCCAAGCCCTGACGGTGACGATTCGATCGATCGGTTTGGGTGAAGTGGAGCCGGAAGATACGTTGACGATTCTGAAAAAAGAGTTGCTCGCTGGGTTGGGTACAGCATTGTCGTTAGGAACAACGATGGTGTTGCTGTCGTTGATTTGGACGAAGCCGGAGGAGCGCTGGGTGTCGTTGGTGGCGGGAACGGTGATGGCAACCAATACGTTGGTGGCGGTGACGTTGGGGACGTTGTTACCGATCGGGTTTAAGCGACTCAACCTTGATCCGGCGTTGATTAGTGGCCCCTTAGTGACGACGATGTTGGATACGATCGGGTTTATCTTGTTTTTAACGTTGATTACGGTGAGTTTGAATGTGTTACATGCTCCGGTGTAGTTGCTAAGCACGAGTTTTGAATCACTGGTTATTGCGATGCGATCGATCCCCCTAAATCCCCCTTAAAAAGGGGGACTTTGAAAGTATTGTTGGATCTCCATTCTACTGACGGGAGTTCGACAAGCCAAATTGTCCCTCACAAATCTCCTGTGCTTAGACAGAGAATTCACTTTCGGGGGGTGTCGGGGGAGTAGAGTCCCCTGACATTGCAGGGGAGCGGGGAGAAGTTCCCCGATCTTCGCTGCGCAGCAGCACCGACGATCGAACCGCACCACGAATTTATCGAACTCACGTTCCTACTGCGGGTTAGAGGCGTCTTTGAAGGCGAGGATGTCGGAGTTTTGGAAGCCGTACCAGGAGACTTTGAGGTGCTTGGGGGCGGGGAAGTGGGTGTCGTAGACGGTGATGACGTTGGTAAGGTTGCGACCGGGGGATTTGAGGATGCGGTTGCCTTTGGCGATCGCCAGCGAAGTCCCGCCGTCTAGGTTCATGGCTTCGTAGCAGCCGAGGTAGCGCATGATTTCTGCTTCCCGTTTGAGGGAGACGGGTTTGAGGAAGGTGACGTGTAGGAGTTTGTGGCCGGATTTGGGGAAGCCGATCGCCGATCGAATGGCGCTGCCCATGACGGCCCGATCGGTGAAGCCTTCTTTTTTGGGATTAATCCAGAGTTTGCCTCGGCTGAGTAGGCGGGGGCCAGCGGTGAGGGAGAACCAATGGTCTTGCCAGCGGGGTTTGCCTTGGACGCGGGCGGTGATCATTTCCGGTTGGTTGCCGACGCGCAGGCCGAGGGTGGTGCCGTAGTTTTCCCAGGGGCTGAATTTGAGGAATTGGCCACCGGCGACTAGGTTGCCCATGACGCGCTTTTGGCGATCCATGCTGAAGAAGGTGCCGCTGAGGGTAAGGGCGGCGCGGTTACGGCGGACGAGGTGGACAAAGGGTTCGTCGCCTTGGGTCGATCGGGCGCTGTTGGCTTGGCTGGCGTTTTTGGCGAGGCCGATGTGGAGGAAGGTTTCGGGGTCTTTGAGGTCGATCGTGGCGATGTAGACGGGGATGCCTGCGAGTTTGCGGTAGAGGACGGAGACGGGTTGGGGCGTGGGAGAGTGGGAGGGTGCAAGCGTGGGAGAGTGGGGGACGGGCGGTGAGGATGGGGGGCGGAAGGTGAGGATGGGGGGTGGGGCGGTGTCTTCGATCGGGGCTTGCAGGGGGGAAGGGATATCGGTGTCAGCCGCCGGATCAGCTGGAGCCGAGTCTTCGGGGGGGAGATCGGGGGCGAGTTCGCTGGTGGTGAAGTGGGGATAGGTTTGCAGGAGGGCGACGGTTCCGGCAAACAGGATGAGGATGTTGGCGAGGACGATCGGTAGGTTTTTGAAAGCTTGGATCGACGGGGGACAGTTTTGGGCGCGGGTACGCTCGCGGTGTTGGCGGAGTCGCTCTACCATGGACTATCTGGGAATGATGACGAGGTGTGGGAAGGGTTGCAGGATCTCCCTAGCTCCTCTTGACTCCGATCCTCCCTAGCCCCCCTTAAAAAGGGGGGGAACTGGGAATAAAGGGGAACCAGATCACTTCAAAGTCCCGCTTATTTCTAGCGCAGCGGCGCGTAGCGCGGGGATTTAGGGGGATCGGAGATTTAGGGTGGTTGGGAGATCTGGCAATGACCAAGATCTGGCAATGACCAATGGATTGGATATGCGGTAATGGGGGAGATATTAGCTTAAATGGTGGGATTTTTAGCAGGTTTGATGTCGGTTTTCCAAGGGTTGCTACGGATCTATGCACTTAACTTACCCAGGCATCCGCTGAATTCTTAAATTGTTTACAAAAAATTGTGATTTGTGATGTTGTGGGGGAGAGGGTGGGGGATGGTGCCTGTAACCTGGGGGCTTTCTGCCAATTCAAAGGCCCGTATTCTCCTTGAAAACTCGCTTAAAATGGGGAGGATCGGGTTTGTATAGGTGTTGCCAATGGCGAGTTTAGCAGAACTGCAAGAGCGGTTAGAGGTGTTCCGGATGGCGGGGCGGAACCTTCAGCTTGACCCGTTGGTGACGCAGAAGGCGCTGGCGCAGTTTGGGGTGGAGTATCAGACGGATCTACTGGAGCAATTGGAGCAGGCGATCGAGGATGCGGACGATCGGGATAATAAGTTTGTGTTTACGGGGCATCGGGGCTGCGGGAAGTCTACGCTGCTGGCGGAGTTGGGGTTTCGGCTAATTGAGACGGGTCGCTATTTTGTGGTGATGTTTTCGATCTCAGACACGATCGAACGATCGGCAGTGGATCATGTCAATATTTTGTTTTCCATGGCGTTGCAGTTGATTGAGGCGGCGGAACTGCGATCGGTGAAGTTGAAGCCGGGAATCAAAAAGGAATTGTATCGGTGGTTGGGGAAGCATACGCAAACGGAATCCCAGGGGTTAGAGTCGGAGATTGAGGCCAGCGGTGGGGCGAGTTTGGAGGGAGGTGTTCCGGGGTTGCTGAAGTTTTTGGCGGAGATTAAGTCAAAGATGAAGGTGAACTCGGTGATTCGCAAGGAGATTACGACGGAGTTTGCGCGACGGATTTCGGATTTGATTGCGAAGATTAATGAGATCCAGGTTTATATCGAGAATGCGACTGGGCAGCGGGTTTTGGTCATCATTGATGATTTGGATAAGTTGGATCTTTCGGTGACGGATAGCATTTTCAGTAAGAATATTCAGCCGTTGCTTGATCCGAATTGTCATATTCTTTATACGATTCCGATCGCGACGTTGCGGGAGGTGTCGTTGAAGCGGAATATTGAGGCGTTGGTGAAGCAGATTCATACGATGCGGGTGGCGAAGTTCTTTAGTCGATCGGTGGTGCGGAAGGCCGATCGGGTGCCGGATGAGGGCTGTGTGGCGATTTTTGAGGAGGTGTTGGATCGGCGGTTGCGGACGGAGTTGATTGAGCCGGAGGTGAAGCGGCAGATTATTTTAAAGAGTGGCGGGGTGTTGCGGGAGTTGATTCGGTTGGTCGATCGCTGTTGTGATAAGTGTATGCAGCAGTTACGCAGTCAGATTCGGCGGGAGCAGTTGGATCGACCGTCGGTGGTGGTGAATCAGCAGATTTTGGATCAGGTGTTGACGGATTTTCAGATTGAGTTTGCGGAACCGTTGGGGCAGGTAGATTTTGAGGCGTTGAAGCAGATTTATGGGGATTTGAAGCCACGGGATACGGAGAATCAGCGGTTTTTGGATTTGCTGCATGGGCTGTACATTTTGGAGTATCGCAATGCGGTGTTGTGGTATGACTTGAATCCGATCGTGGTGGATTTGTTGGTGCAGGAGGGGGTGTTGGATGGTGACGCGATCGTCTGAGCTGACGCCGGAGAATGAGGCGACCTATGAGTCGTTGATTTCGTTGATTGAGAATAGTCAGGGGCGGCTGGCTCCGATTATTGTGGGTTGTGATGATGCGGGGGTACGGCGGCGGGTGATTGCGCGCTATGAGCAGGAGGCGCGGGAGAGCCAGATTCGGCCCTATCGGGTGGTGTTGGGGCAGGAGCCGAGTTTACGATCGGAGTTGGCGAAGTTGAGGGAGGCGGAACCCTATTTGCAGGGGGATGGGGAGGCGGTGTTTACGGTGACGGGGGCGGAGGTGCTGTTGCGGCTGAAGCTGCGCCCGGAGGATGAGCAGAGTGATTTGGATAAGTTTTTTGGTTATTTGCAGTGGACGCGGGAGGGGTTGCGGGAGTTTCCCTATCCGATCGTGCTGTGGGTGAGTCAGCGGATTTTGCGGGAGATGAGCCGACGGGCACCGGATTTTTGGGGTTGGCGGAAGGCGGTGTTGCGGTTCGCGGATGAGGAATCGCATGGAATTCAGGTTGAGTGGGAGCCGCCTGTGAAATTAGCGGAAGTGAGCAGAGAAGATGAGTCTTTGCCACCGCTAGAGGAATTACTAGAAGAAATTCAGATATTAGAACAGAAGTCATCTGATGCAGCAGGTTTGACAATACTATACGATAAGTTGGGACAGTTTTATAGAAATCAAATCGCTCAGGGTAAAGCAAAGAATTTAGAACAGGAACGGGAATTAGCAATTCAGGCATTTAAAAAGTCGATTGCACTATATACGGTTCAAAATCAGAAAGTTGAACTTCTTCGGGTTTGGATACGGCTAGGGAACTTTTTGGGTCATCAATCTCGCTATTTTGAAGTAATTGAGGCCCACCAAACTGCATTAGATATTGCTCAGGAAATTGGCGAGCGTCAGGGCGAAGCAAGTTCCTTAAAGGGTCTGGGGAATGCGTACTTTTCTCTAGGCGGATATCAACAGGCGATCGATTTCTACCAACAAGCTCTGGAAATTGATCGTGAAATCAGCGATCGCCAGGGCGAAGCAAGTTCCTTAAAGGGTCTGGGGATTGTGTATGGCTCTCTCGGCCAATACCAAGGAGCGATCGATTTCCACCAACAAGCTCTGGAAATTGATCGTGAAATCAGTGATCGCCAGGGCGAAGCAACTTCCTTAACCAATCTGGGGATTGCGTACTACTATCTCGGCCAATACCAACGAGCGATCGATTTCTACCAACAAGCTCTGGAAATTGATCGCGATATCGGCGATCGTAACGGCGAAGCACATTCCTTAATGGGTCTAGGGATTGCGTACGACTCCCTCGGCCAATACCAACGGGCGATCGATTTCTACCAACAAGCTCTGGAAATTCAACGTGATATCGGCAATCGTCAGGGCGAAGCAAATTCCCTTCACAATCTGGGGTTTGCATACTTTTCCCTAGGCCGATATCAACAGGCGATCGATTTCTACCAACAATCCCTGAAAATTAAACGCGATATCGGCGATCGTAACGGCGAAGCATTGTCTCTGCGTAATTTAGGTTATGTACTTGCAAACTATGAGCCTCGCCGATGGGAAGCCCTCCAAGCCTACGAGCAAGCAAAAGCCATCTTCACAGAACTCAAGCTGGATCAGGAGGTTGAGAAATGCAATAACGCTATCTATGCATTCAACCAAAATATTGCAACTCAGCAGCAAGCTAAAACCCTAGACCTTCCCAAACAATCTGCTCGTGCTAGAAAACGCTCTAAGCTCACTAGAAAACATTATCTCTTCTGGGGTGGTGTAATTATTGTTATTGCGATCGTTGTTTGTGTAATAATTTTCTAGTCGTAAATGGCTCTCTGCTTTTCCCAGAGTGTTGATGCTTGCTACCCCACAGCAAACCCTGTCAACTTTCTGGCATAGGGAGCATGATAAGCCAACACAATATCCTGCTTCGGCACACCCCGATCGATCAATTCATTAGCGATCGAACTTGTTCACATTATCCTCAGCCAGAATTCGGAGCAACACGATCGTCATTGCCCCAATTCCGCCTCAATCTGCTCAATACTCGGCAAGCGCGATCGCATCTCCTCCGGCAAAGTATGCGTGATTTGATACTCTGCAACCCCGATCGGTTTGTGGATATCACTCAACGCCCACTCCGCCACCAACCGATCGCGATTTTTGCACAGCAAAAGCCCAATACTCGGTTCATCTCCCGGTTGCCGCAATCGCTCATCCGCCGCCTTGAGATAAAAATTCAACTTTCCAGCGTGTTCAGGTTCAAAGTCCCCAGTTTTTAGTTCGATCACCACATAGCAATGCAAATGAGTATGGTAAAACAGCAAATCCAAGAAAAACTCACGATCGCCAACCTGAAGTGGCACCTGCCGTCCCATATAAGCAAATCCAGCCCCTAACTCCAATAGAAATTGTGTAATGTGTTCAATTAAATTGCGTTCTAAATCTCGTTCATTGTAATCCTTAGAAAGCGACAGAAAATCAAACACGTAGGGGTCTTTGAGCGTTTGTTGAGCGAGGTCTGATTGGGGTGTCGGCAAAGTGGTTTGAAAGTTCGCGATCGCCTTGCCCTCGCGCTCCCATAGTTTGCTTTCAATGTGATGGGTCAAGACATTGCGACTCCAACCATGGTTCAAAGTATTTTCAATGTAGTAGAGTGCTTCTGTGGTGGATTGGCACTTAGTCACAATTACGACATTATGCCACCAAGGAATTTGGAAAAGCTTGTGCATTTTGCCTTCCTTGATTTGCGAAGCAGGTTGCTTCGCAAATGGTTCATTCCCTGACCAGAACCTATACCAACGCCGAATTTGTTCCAGATTCCGCTTTGAGAATCCCTTCATTTCCGGAAACTCCGCCATCAAATCCTGACTGAGTTGCCGCAAAAAGCCATCGCCCCAAGCTCGTTCCTTTTGCTTTTCAACAATCTCCGCACCCAATTCCCAATAAAAAGCCAACAGTTCCGAATTAACTGCCACCGCTGCCTTCAACTGCACCGATCGTAGCTTTGACTTCACTCCCGCTAACCAATTTCGGTAATCCGCTGATTCCTGTAGCACGATCGAATTCTCCATGTCTCGGGTACCAGATGCCCTGTTGCCAGATGCCACGTTACCAAACATCACAACATTGCAAACAATCGCAAAATAGTTGACAGCGCCTTAGTTTACCCCTAGGCTTGTTTTTCATAGCTGAATGAAACCGTGTGCGTTAAGTCCCGATCGCTCAGCTACGACCCCAAAAATTAAGGCGCTACCCAGCGTTGCTGTCAACAACAAAGGGTAGCTAAACCCCAAGCTGTACTCGGCAGCTAGGCGGTCTGACACGGATTTTAACATTCGATCGGGCCACCCTACTTGTCCTGCGCAAAAGGGTGGCTTTAATTTTTGGGATTTCCTCCCCATCTACACCCAGGAGAAATCCCATGTTTACTGGCTTTGGCGGCACCGATCGCCCAGAAACTTCGATCGACGATTCCCGCAGACCGTTCCAAATCTACCTGCTCGGCACCCGCGAAGAAATCCAAACCACGATCAACCAACTGCAAGTGGTGCGGTTTTGCGAGCGGATTCGTTGGAGTCCACCGATTCCAGTTCTCGGTTCCGATTGGAAATACATCAGCATGATGGAACGCGATCGGGCGACGGAGTAAGTCGATTTAAAAACCGGGATTTTTTGAAAATCCCGGTTTTTGGTCTAGACTGCGAGTTCGATCAAATCCAATCCTCACGCCGTTTTCCGATGGGTCTTCCGTTCCAAAATTTCCTTCAGAATCAACGTCAACAGCCCTAGCGCTCCCAGCAACACCGATGCCGAAAACGCCGCCCCCGTCGCATACTGCTTGTAGGAATCCTCCACAAACAAAGACAGCGTTTGCGTCTTCCGTGCAATATTTCCCGCCACCACCGACACCGCACCAAACTCACCCATCGCCCGCGCATTCGTCAGCAACACCCCATACAGCAGCCCCCAACGAATATTCGGCAACGTCACATTCCAAAAAATCTGCCAATTATTGGCCCCCAATGTCCTTGCCGCTTCCTCTTCATCCGTGCCCACTTCTTCCAGCACCGGAATCACCTCCCGCGCCACAAACGGCAACGTCACAAACGCCGTCGCCAGCACAATCCCCGGCACCGCAAAAATGACTTTGAAATTGATAAACTGCAAAATCGGACTCAACCAGCCCTGCTGTCCATACAACAGCACCATCATCAGCCCCGCAACCACCGGCGAAATGGAAAACGGCAAATCCAGAATACTAATGACGATCGGTTTTCCCCGGAAAGGATGACGCGCGATCGCCCAAGCAGCAAACAAGCCAAATACCGTATTCAACGGCACGACAATGAATGCAACAAACAACGTCAACCCGATCGCCGTTTGCATATCTGCCTCGGCAAAATGGGTCAGAAACGGCCCCACACCCTTGGCTAACGCCTGGTAAAACACATTCACCGCAGGCAATAACAGCACCAGCGCCAAATACCCGATCGCGATCGCAATCATCACCCACTGGGCCCACGGTTTAGCAGACTCCGAAGTCGATAACGTCGATGAAGATAACGTCGATGAATTAGTTGGCATAGCGTCTTCCCCAAGCTTGCAGCAAATTAATCAGCAGAAGCAACACAAACGAGATCAGCAATAGCACCGTCCCGATCACCGTAGCTCCCACAATGTTGTACTGTTCCAGTTGCTGGAAAATCAGCACCGGCGCAATCAAATCCTTAAACGGTGTATTCGACGCAATCATCACCGTCGAACCATATTCCCCCACCGCTCGGGAAAACCCCAAGGCAACCCCCGTCAAAATCGCAGGCAGCAACGGCGGCAACGTCACCCGCAAAAACGTCTGGATCTTGGACGCACCTAGGGACCACGCCGCTTCCTCTAGCTCCCGTTCCATTTCGCTCAGTACCGGTTGCACCGTCCGCACCACAAACGGTAAGGAAATAAACAACATCGCGATCGCCACCCCCACTCGGGTAAAGGCAATCTTGACCCCAAAGGGAGCCAGCAGTCCCCCAATCCAGCCCTTGGGACTGTAGACCGTTGCCAGTGTCAATCCGGCCACCGCCGTCGGCAACGCAAACGGCAAATCCACGATCGCATCAATCAGCCGCTTCCCCGGAAAGGAATAACGCACCAACACCCAAGCAATCAACGTCCCAAACAATCCATTGACCAACGCACTGCCCAACGCCGTCACAAACGTGACCTCATAGGCCGACAGCGCGATCGGACTTGTCGCAATCCGCCAAAATTCACTGGGTTGCGCCGTAATCGCTTTCCCAAACAGCGCCACGATCGGCAGCACCAACATCCACGCCAGATACCCGATCGTCACCCGCCATGGCAGAGAAATTTTGCCTAAATACCCTAACGGTTGTCGCCAGGAAAGAGAAGGAGCGATTGCCATAAAAACAACTCAAACTACAAAGACATCAAAAAGATGGAAAAAACTAGGAAGCTTTCGAGGCAGTCCCTTGAATTTGATCAAACACACCGCCTTGATCAAAAAACGTCTTTTGCAGCATTTTCCAGCCGCCCATTGCTTTGGCCGTCGTCAATTGCGCGATCGCGGGATACTGCTGCACCATCTCCGGCGACTGGGCCACCTCAGGATTCACAGGCCGAAACCCCACCTTGGCAAACTCTACCTGCGCCTCTGGGCTGAATAGGTACTGCACAAAGGCTTCTGCTGCTGCTCGGTTGCCGTGGCGATCGACATTCTTATCCACCACCGCGACCGGCGCGTCAATGGAAATATTCACCGGCGGCACCGTAAACGGCAACGATTCCCCCTTGAGTTTGGCCAACAACAACTCATTCTCATAGTTGATCAGCACATCCCCCACTTCCTGCTTAAAGAACGTGTCCGTCGCTTCTCGGGCATCCCGCGCCAACACCGGAACCTGCTGATACACCTGTTTGACAAAGGCTTTGGCCGTTTCGTCATTGCCATTGGCTTGCAGTGCCGCGTTCCACAACGCCAAAAAATTCCACCGCGCCACCCCCGACGATCGCGGATCAGCGGTAATCACCTGAATTCCCGGTTTCACCAAGTCCGCCCAGGTTTGAATCTGCTTTGGATTGCCATCCCGCACCGCCAAGGCCACCACCGATCGGGTCACGATCGCCTGATTGGGGGCCTCATCTTCCCAGCCCGGATCAATCAACCCCGCCTTTTCAATCTTTTGCACGTCCAACCCCAAGGCCAAGTGCACCACATCTGCTTCCAACCCATCGATCACCGCACGGGTTTGGGCACCGGATCCAGCGTAGCTTTGGTTAATCGTCAATCGCTGGTTGTGCTCCTGTTGCCACTTGTCCTCAAACTTGGGAATGATGGCCCGGTAGGCAATTTTCGGCACCGAAAAAGAGGCTAGCGTCAGTTCGATCGGGGCGTTCCCCGCTGGCCGGAATCCCTGGCAAGCCCCCAGCAGCCCGGACAGCACCAAACCCACCACAAATAACCCAACGCCTCGCTGGATCAGTCGCGCTTGGGACAACCTCGATCGCTGCAATGCCCTGTAGAACGCCTGACTGTACCGTCTACTCAGGCGACTAAAAGCCCTATTAAATGCCTGACTATGGCAAGCCCGATCGCAATCTTGACCAGATTTTTTACTTGAAGGGTTACTAAGAGCCATCGGAATCTACAGTTTGTCGGTCGGGAAAGGGGATTTATTTGTGCTTCCTGATACTAGCGTTAAATGACCTACGACACAATTAGCCCCATGCATGCAAATTCCAGCCCTAATCCAATCCGATCGATAGACAATTGCGTATGGACCATGCAGGACAACAATTCGCTATTCTGGAGAGAGTGTTTAAAGTTTATAGAACTTAACACTTGCATCCTCTCCCATTGAGCCTATGAAGTGTGTCATCAATCGTCGAGCCAAGTTTTCGGCCAGCCATCGGTATTGGCTTCCGGAATTGAGTGATTCGGAAAATGCCGAGCAGTTTGGAGACTGTGCCCGATTTCCTGGGCATGGCCATAACTACACATTGTATGTGTCTATGCTAGGGGAGGTTGATGAGCATGGGATGGTGCTCAACCTATCCAATGTCAAACACGTCATTAGGCAGGAAGTCACAGGTCAACTAGATTTTTCCTATCTCAATGACGTATGGGAAGACTTTAAGCAAACCCTACCCACCACTGAAAATCTGGCACGGGTGATTTGGCAGCGTCTTGCCCCCCACCTCCCGATCGTCGAGATTCGCTTGTACGAAAACGAAACCCTCTGGGCTGATTATCAAGGAAACGCCATGGAAGCTTACCTCACTGTTAGCACACACTTCAGCGCGGCTCACCGCTTGGCTCACCCCGACCTCAGCTTTGAGGAAAATAGCCAAATCTACGGCAAATGTGCACGGGTGAATGGCCACGGCCATAACTATCATGTGGAAGTCACGGTGAAGGGCAATATCCATCCCCGCACAGGAATGCTGGTGGATTTGGGTGCATTGCAAGCCGCGATCGATGAATACATCGTGGAACCGATGGATCACACCTTCTTAAACAAAGATCTGCCTTACTTTGAGCGGGTGGTTCCCACGGCAGAAAATATTGCCGCCTACATTTGCCAAACTTTAGAAGAACCCGTGCGGCAACTGGGCGCAAAGTTACATAAAGTGAAGCTCTACGAAAGCCCCAATAACGCCTGCGAAGTTTACGCCAGCAGCAACACCGACAACTTGGCGCTGAAAATCCAACTTCCTGAACTGGCCACGGTGTAAGCCTTAAATGGGCAGAAGAAGAGCCAGACTCCTAGTCCCTCACCCAGAACGGGAGATGGATTGAGGGAGAGGGCAAAATTGCAGAGACTCATGAGTGATGCAGAACTGCTCATTCCATATTTGATAAGAAAGGCTTGCCGTTACAATGCAAGCCTTTCTTTTTTTCGCCCAAGTTTATCCCGTTTTACCCAAATCCCGTTTTAGGCTAGATAAAGTGTTTACTGCTTTTAGAAAAGTTGCATGACCATTAAGCGGTTGGTTTTGGTAGCCCTCACAGCGATCGCGCTCCTGTTCATGGGGGCGGATTTGGTTGCGAGTCTTGGCAAACCCCAGTTTCAAGGACGATTAACCCTATTTGAAAGTGACTTGCGGTTGCACTTTGTGGAGTGGCAAGGGCAACCCGATAGCACCGCCCAAGCGCTACGGGAACTGCTGGGAGAAAGTCGGCCTGTGGAATCCGCCCTGGAGGAATACACGGCTGCCAAAACCCTCGCCGCTGATAATTTAAGCAATGCCCAAAAGGAACTGACTCAGCTGAAACAGGCGGATACGACGTCAGAAACCATTCTGGAGAAGCTAGCAGACAAAACCCGATCGGAACAAATTGCAGACCTAGAAGCCCAAGTGAACCAAAAGCAGAAGAACCAGGATGAACTGGATCTGCGCTTGGGTCTGCTTTACCGCATCAAGCCCAAAGCTACGACAGAAGACTTACAAAAATCCGCCCAACTCTGGCAGAACTTGCAGGAGAGTCCTACCACCTCACCCAATCTTGCCGACACCGCCGCTGTGCTCTCCGGCCTGTGGCAAACGCCGCCGCAACTCCTGCCCCAAGCTGAACGCCTGATTCAGCAAAATTTGGATGGCTGGTATCGCTATCGATCGCTGGAACGGGTCTATGAACTGTCCCAGCAGAAGGCCGAACTCAGCAAACTCAACGCCACCGAACAAGAAACCGCCGAGCGCGTCATTACCCAACTGGGCTTCAGCAGCTTGCTCAGTGCCCTGACCTTTGTGGGTGGCAGTGTCCTCCTCCTCACCCTCGGCGTCCAACGGTTGCTGCGCGGGCAGAAATCCCTCCTAGCAGGCATCCAAGACAGTCAATGGGCCGTTCCCTGGGATTGGGAAACCACGTGGTGGGTAGTCATCGTCGGCTTTTTCTTTGTCGGGCAATTTCTCGCCGGGAACTTTTTGGTTCCGATCGCTACCTTGGGTTTGAAATCCGCCCTCGGCCCGCTGATCAGCCGAGATCTGCTGCAAGCGTTATCGATTTTGGTTGGCTATCTCTGCCTTGCGGGGGGAGCCTCCACGGTTTTATATCAAACCCTCAAGCCCCATTTTCCCCTGGAGAAAAACTGGTTCCGCCTTAGCCTCCAAGGCAACTGGTGGCTCTGGGGTTTGGGAAGTTACCTAGTCGTTTTTCCGCTGGTTGTAGGAGTCAATTTAATTAATCAAGCGATTTGGCAAGGTAAAGGGGGCAGTAATCCCTTGCTAGAAATTTTGCTGAATGGTCAGGATCCCCTCGCCCTCGTTCTGTTCTTTGTTACGACTTCGATCGCTGCGCCCATTTTTGAAGAATTCTTTTTCCGAGGCTTTTTGCTGCCGTCCCTGACACGGTACGTTTCCCCGTGGAATGCCATTCTGTTAAGTAGCTTAATTTTTGCCCTCGTACACCTCAGTTTGTCAGAAGTGTTGCCCCTGGCGACTTTGGGGATCGTGCTAGGGTTTGTCTATACCCGCACCCAAAATCTGCTAGCTTCCATCGTGCTCCATAGTCTGTGGAACAGTGGAACCTTAATTAGTTTGTTTATCCTAGGAAATGCCAGTCGCGGATGACCCCCAAGCCGATCGATCGTAAACAACTGGGCCACCTCATGCTCTGGGCTTGTGGAGGCATGGCCTATTTCAATGCCTTCTCCAGCCTCAACTTACCCACCAGTGCGGCCTTCTTGTTGGCCGGGTTGCCCGTGCTGCTGGGCTGTCTGTGGCTGATGCGCCAGTCCTCGGACGACCCTTCATAATCCCCCTGGGAATCATCTTTCTGAATTCCCCGACTGAATCTCTCAACTTGAGGAAGTTTTGCCTGTGCTGACCTCTGCGATCGTGTCCTCGACCTCCGCATCTCCCACCGTCCAAACCCTCACCCTGGATATCACCGGGATGAAATGTGCTGGATGCGTTAAAGCCGTGGAACGCAAGCTGGCCCAACAACCGGGAGTCCAGTCCGCCTGCGTCAATCTGGTCACGGAAGTCGCCACAGTCACCTGTGAGCCGGAAACCGACCCCGAAGGGCTAGCGCAGGTCTTACCCCAGATCTTGACCCAATCGGGATTTCCCAGCCAAGTCAGACAGTCCAACAGCCCGTCCCTGCAAGCCGGCTTGGCGGATTTAGCCAATCTGCGCCAAGCCCAAGCCCAGCGCCAACGTCGGGATTTAATCGTTGCGATCGGGCTGTTGCTGGTTTCGACGATCGGGCATGTTTCACAAACGATCGGGATTGCCATTCCTGGCCTCGGTAATGATGGGTTCCATGCTGGATTGGCCGCCGCCGCGTTGTTGGTTCCCGGTCGAGCGCTGGTGTGGGATGGGCTGAAGAGTCTTTGGCACGGGGCCCCCACCATGAATACCCTCATTGGCTTAGGGGCATTAACCGCCTTTCTCACCAGTTTGGTGGCGTTGATCAACCCTACCCTAGGCTGGGAGTGCTTTTTTGATGAACCTGTCATGCTGATTGGTTTTATCCTCCTAGGCCGCACCTTGGAGCAGCAAGCCCGCCACCGCGCCGCCGCATCCTTCCAAAGTCTGTTAGCGTTGCAACCGCGCATTGCCCGTTTGGTCAAAGTCCAAGGGTTTAGTCCTTCCCAAGATCAGCGTGATCAACCGCAAACTCCCACGATCGCGCCTGGGGCGATCGAAGTGCCCGTCGAACATTTACGGGTGGGGGAATGGGTGCAAGTTCTGCCGGGGGAACAGGTGCCGATCGATGGTGAGATTTTGCTGGGCGAATCGACGATCGATGAATCCATGCTGACCGGGGAATCCGTGCCCGTGGTCAAACGCATCGGGGACAGCGTCTCCGCTGGCACCCTGAACCAATCCGGCGCGATCGTCCTCCAAGTCACCCACACCGGAGAAAACACCACCCTCGCCCGCATTATCCAACTCGTCGAAACCGCCCAAACCCGCAAAGCCCCGATCCAGCAGCTGGCTGATACCGTCGCGGGCTACTTTACCTATGGGGTTATGGCGTTGGCGGGTTTAACCTTTCTGTTTTGGTTCTTTTTAGGGCTGCACTGGTGGCCAGAGGTGCTGAACTACGGTGGCCAAATGTCCCACCAAATGTCTCACCAAATGCCCCACCCTCTGCCATTGCCAGAAGCCCTAGCGCCCGCAAGCACCCTCCCCTCCCACCCCCTTTCCCCCCTTCTCCTCAGCCTCAAACTGACGATCGCCGTATTGGTGATTGCTTGCCCCTGTGCCCTTGGGTTAGCCACACCGACCGCGTTACTCGTCGGTTCCAGTTTAGGAGCCGAAAATGGCCTTCTGATTCGAGGAGGTGACGTTTTGGAACGGGTCCGCACCCTGGATACGATCGTTTTTGACAAAACGGGAACCGTAACCCAAGGTCAACCCACGGTCACGGATATCATCGTTGCCCCCCAGCTTGCCCAGCCTTACACCACCGACCAACTGTTACAAATGGCTGCCTCGGTAGAGCAGGGTACGACCCATCCCTTAGCCACCGCGATCGTTCAAACCGCCAAAAATCAAGGATTAGACTTGCTCTCTGCCAGCGAGTTCCGCACCCAGGCCGGGGCCGGGGTGATTGCCCAGGTGGACCTCGCAGGACGGCGGTCTTGTGTGCTTTTAGGCAATGCGGATTGGCTCAACCAGCACCAGGTAACGCTGCCTCCAGATGCCCATGCTCAGGCAGCAACGGTTGCGCACCAAGGCAAGACGATCGTGCACATGGCGATCGAACAACAGTGGGTTGGACTATTCGGGATCCAGGATCCCCTGCGTCCCGATGCCCAGGACAGCCTGCAAACCCTGCAACGGGAAGGATTGCGCGTCATGCTGCTCACGGGCGATCGCCGTGAAACGGCCCAAGCCGTGGCCCAAGCCCTAGGATTGGCGAGTGACCAAGTGATTGCCGAAGTTAAACCCGAGGAAAAATCCCACGCGATCGCCGCACTGCAAGCCCAGGGATATCGGGTGGGTATGGTTGGAGATGGCATTAATGATGCGCCTGCCCTCGCCCAAGCCGATGTGGGAATTGCCCTCCAATCCGGCACGGAAGTCGCGGCAGAAACCGCCAGTTTGGTGCTGATGCGCGATCGCCTCTCCGATGTGGTTCTGGCACTTCACCTGAGTCGGCAAATTTTAGGTACCATTCGTCAAAACTTAGTTTGGGCATTTGGGTACAATGCAGTATCTATTCCGATCGCGGCGGGAGTTTTCCTACCCCAGTTTCGGATCCTTTTAAGTCCAGGGAGTGCTGGATTTCTCATGGCGCTGAGTTCCATTAGCGTGGTGCTGAACTCCCTCTTGCTGCGCTGGCACTTTAATCGAATCTCTATTGAGTCACCGATTCGTCAGTCAAAGCCGTCTCTCCCAAATTGAGCATGTTGACCGATGTCATTTGCTCCGGGCGAGTTTATGGTTGTACTGAAAGACCTATGGTGTAATTTATTTATTGTCCTTAGCCACGGGAACCACCACGCGACATGCCTTCAGAACCGCGCCAAAACCATCTGCTCATCATTGAAGACGACAAAGGTCGGCGAGAATTTAACCTGGATGCTCCCGTCTATTCGATCGGTCGTGATCCCCGTTGTGACATTCGCCTCGTGTCACAATTTGTTTCCCGCCGCCATGCCACTTTGGTGCAACTGCCGAAGGAAGATGGCAGCTATTACTACCGCATTGTAGACGGTAACCTCCGGGGCCAAGCCAGTGCCAATGGGCTGCTGATCAATGGGCGCAAGCTCCAAACCCATGATTTGCAGGATGCAGATGAAGTTGTGTTTGGCCCCCAGGTTCGTGCTATTTACTATCTGCTGAAACGGGAAGCTGTACAAACGGTACCACCCGATGAGTTTGATATCACGCTCATTAGCCCTGGTATGGTCGGCGATCCCGAAGATTTAGGGGATGACGAGCTAGACTGATGAGCTAGTCTAAGGAGCACTGGATTTTTCTAGATTTTCTTAGAACGATCGAGTTTTCCTAGGGCAATCGTTTTTTTTTCACACGATCGGGTTTTCATTAGAACCATTGGGAGGATCGGTGGGCGCGTGCCCGACTGATCCTCCTGATGACTAGCGATCGAATCTCAACCACTGACCGTTTCAATCAACTTCCATTGATTCGTTTCATTCACGGCCTTGTAAATCTCATCAAACATCAGATGGCAGTGATTGTTGACCTGGAGTGGCAATTCTTCATTCTTGATGACAAACTTCATGCGAACTTCTTGATCGGTGGCAGTGGTGCGATCGATCAAAATTTCTACCGTCACTAATTTTGGGAACGGAACTTGTCCGGGAATTTCCCGCGCCATCATGTATTCTGGAGTATCGTAAATAACTTCTAGGCGGCAGGACTCCAGAACCTTGCGCAAAACCCTGTGCAGATCAGTGACTGCGATCCCAACGGTAAACAGCGCAGTATAACGAGCCATAACCACCCCCAGCTTGTAGCTTGCTTTATCAACATTAACGAGTCACCCTAATGAGTCACCCTAATGGGTCACCCTTAAGTTGTACTCGATCGAACAATAACCGCGACGCTATCGATCGATTGATTCCATCCCGCTTTTTATAGGTATTTCTCACCCTACGGCAAGGATTACACCATGGTCTACTATGAACCATGGTCTATTATTAGCAGAGCCACAGGGGGATTTGATCAAAAGTCAGTCCCTTTCGGTCAGCATACATTTACCCTGTGGGATGAATTCATCCTACAGACTAGAGGATGAGACTGCGGATCATGGAGAAACGGGGCAAGTTAATCGTCTTTGAGGGGGGGGAAGGCTGCGGCAAAACGACACAGCTTCAGCACACCCAACAATGGTTAGAACAATGGTTGTCCGACAGAGGCTGGTTAGAGAATGCTCAACCTTCCTTCCCGATCGCGGCCATTGCATCCACACGTGAACCCGGTGGCACACCGCTCTGTCAAAACATTCGTCAGGTGTTGCTGACGCCCGACCTTGAACCCATGCAGGATCGGACTGAACTCTTGCTTTATGCGGCCGATCGGGCTCAACATGTGGCAGGCTACCTACAACCCCTCCTGGCCCAAAGTACCCTCATTCTGTGCGATCGCTATACCGACTCCACCGTTGCCTATCAAGGCTATGGTCGAGGTTTGGATCTTGATCTGATCCACCAACTCAATACCATTGCGACCCAAGGACTGATACCCGATTTAACCCTCTGGCTGGATTTAGAGGTGGAATTGGGGTTAGCCCGCGCCCAAGCTAGGGGAAGCCGCGATCGCATTGAACAGGCGGATGTCGCGTTCCATCAACGGGTGCGCCAAGGGTTTATGGAACTGCACCAGGCCCATCCCGATCGCATCCTGCGCATTGATGCTGCTCAACCGATCGACGCCGTCAGTCAAGCTATTCAGACTGTGTTGGAAACAAAATTAACCCAGTGGTACGCTATCCCAGCGATCTGCAATCCCTGAAACCCTTGCAATCCCTAGAAACAGCAAAAAGCGAGGTCATATGACCTCGCTTGATTTAGACTTTCATGAAACTTTAGTTTGTTGCAGGTCGATCGTCGGTTGAGGGGTTAAGCGCTTTGGTCAGGGTTAAGCGATTTAACTAAGCACGATTTAACTAAGCGCGATTTAACTAAGCGCGAGGTTTCATGTAAGCGATCGCCTGTCGCCACACGATCGTCGGCTGATCGTACTGATCAACGAGGCAGATACAATGGGGATCTTGCCAACGAATTTTGCCGGAGAGCAGATCCCCGGTGACTAACTTAAATTCAACGTCATTGCCATCTTTAATCAAATTTTGAATTTGGCGAGTGCTTGGCAATCCAGTTTCTAATTCCAGCGCCATTTTATTTTTGTGCTCCCTGGGGCTAATCTGGTTCTTCTAGCGTATCTTCGCTTGACTTCAGTCTACCCATCTCTGGACTTTTCGACCCATGAACCTGCAATTTAGCAAGTACCACGGCCTCGGTAACGACTTCATTTTGGTGGATAACCGCCATAGCTCGGATCCTATTTTGTCCCCTGAGCAGGCTGAAAAACTCTGCGATCGGCATTTTGGCATTGGAGCCGATGGTGTGATTTTTGCGCTGCCGGGAGAAAACGGTACTGATTACACCATGCGGATTTTCAACTCCGATGGCTCGGAACCGGAAATGTGCGGCAACGGGATCCGCTGTATGGCTCGCTTTCTCGCGGATTTAGAAGGCGATGCGGCCAAATCGGTGTACACCATCCATACCCTAGCCGGATTGATTACGCCCAAACTGGAAGCCGACGGCCAAATTACTGTGGACATGGGCAAACCTCGGCTGTTGGCGGGAGAAATTCCAACGACGTTAACTGCCGCCGATGCCCAAGCCGTGGCTGTTCCCCTGGAAGTGGCAGGGCAAACCTGGGCTGTTACAACGGTCAGCATGGGCAATCCCCATTGCATCACTTTTGTGGAGAATGTTGCGGCGATCGACCTGGAAAAAGTTGGCCCACAGTTTGAGCACCATTCCGTCTTTCCCCAGCGCACCAATACTGAATTCATTGAAGTGGTCGATCGGGGCTATCTGAAAATGCGGGTCTGGGAGCGGGGAGCGGGGATCACCCTAGCCTGCGGGACTGGAGCCTGTGCCTCGTTAGTGGCTGCTGTGCTGAATGACAAGAGCGATCGCAAAGCCACGATCGAGCTTCCCGGTGGGCCGTTACAAATTGAATGGGCTGCCGACGATCGCATCTTTATGACGGGGCCTGCGGAACGGGTCTTTGTAGGAGAAGTGGCGATCGACTAACGCGATTACCGCCAGCGATCGACTAGCAAGATTGACCAAGGCCAATTGCTGGAGAACGAGTTTCTCAAGCGTTGCTCAACCAGCAATTCATGATGGGTTGATGATGGGCGGGGTGAATCATGGGGCCATGGGCCGTCAGATTCTACGCCCTCGCCCATGAGTGTATCCTTGCGGGGCAAGAGTCATGACCGATGAATTCAAAACTAACGAATTAAACACCAACAAATTCAAAACCTATAACGGTAGTTGTCATTGCGGCGCTGTGCAGTTTGCAGTCCAAGTCACCGCTGATGAACGGGTTGTTGAAGACTGCAATTGTTCCATCTGTCGCAAAAAAGGATTTCTGCACCTAATTGTGTCACCCGATCGCTTTACCCTCCTCGCGGGCCAAGACAGCCTCGTGACTTACACCTTCAATACCCACACCGCCCAGCATCGATTTTGCCAACACTGCGGGATCCACGCCTTTTATACGCCCCGATCCCATCCCGATAAAGTGGATATCAACGTGCGTTGTTTGGACGGGGATGTTCTGGAAGAATTTACGATCGTGCCCTTTGATGGACAAAACTGGGAAGCCAATATCGAGGCCCTCAAAACCCGCAAACCTTAGCTTCCCGGATTACCTGACCGTAAAAAATCCTAGCTAACTGTAAATGTCGGCAGTTGACCCATGTTGTCAAAAAGCCCAACCCCATAGCTGCCGCTGTAGGGAATTAGCATTGCATTAGACCGGGTGGCTGCCTTGGCCCAAGATGCCTGCCCCAAGGCCGATGAAGCCAGTGCCGCCTGTGCCGTCGCCTGCACACATTGCAAAAAGTAAGCACTCGTGACTAGCAGCAAGTTATAGGTTGGTTGGTCGAAGTTTGCAATTGAGAGGAAAACATTCTGGGGACTCCACGTCAGCTTCCCACGGGTGATCGCGCTTGTCTGAAGCGAAATCAGTGAATTGGCTTCCCCTGTCCCTTCAACAATTTCGTTGTAACGACTCCCCGATCGCGAGGCCGCCAAGTGAGTCTGTAGTCGCCAAAAATTCAATGGCTGAATCTCTGGGACACCATAGGTGCCGTTTAGGATGGCAGTGCTTTGATAGGAGAAATAATTCGCCGGAGCCACCGCATTGATAGGCTTTGATCCCACTAAAATCTGATCGAGATAACCCGCATTATAGCCATAGCTGTCAACCAGTCCTTGGAGTGGTAAACCGCGTAGATTTTCCTCAGCATAGGCTAAGGCTGCTGCATCGTACTCTAAAGCTGTCAATGCAGCATTGATGCGGGCTACAGCAACTGCAAAGCTGTTCGCAGAGACCGGGAATCCTGGCCGTGGATTGGGGGAACCAGGACCCGGAAAGTGAATGAAGGCATCCCGTAACCAAACGCCGCCAAAATAACCCGCTAAATGCATCAGCCAGAGAAATTTAGGGAGTAATGGCTGAATGGACGCAGACGGTAGCAGGGTCTGCTCAAAGATATAAACCGGGACGTAGCGGGAGAGAAAATCGATCGGATGTTGTTGTGCCGTTGGCGTTGATCGAGCATAGGCTCCTAAAAGTCGATCAAGGAGAGCACGATCCTCCGTCATTACCGACTGAAGATTTGGAAAAAATGGGTAAGGAGGCAGGTTTAAGGCCAATGAAGGTGAACTTTTAGCCTGGGAGGAACGACGATCGAACAAAATAGAACCTGACAGGCTTGTTGCAGCTAGCCCCGTCAAGAACCCTCGGCGCGAAAGAGGATTGCCCATGGTAATTGATCCTACGGATATCTTTAAATCCTTTGCATCGATAGTATCGGGTTTGACTCCGATCCCCTAGCCTCTTCTATATTTCTCAACAAAAAGATTCTCAAGAAATTCTCAATAAAAAAGGGCTAGGATTCACCATCCCAACCCCACTCTTCTCATGATCCAGAACAATTAGCCTTCAACTGTTAACGCCGCTTTTAAGCTCCGGCAGAAGGACTCCAATGCACTCAAGCCTTCCTTAGGGGATCCGCTTTCAGCTAAGCGCTTCACAAAAGCACTCCCCACGATCGCGGCATCTGCGCCCCATTCCATCACCTGTTTCGCGTGCTCTGGCTGGGAAATTCCAAATCCCACCCCGATGGGTTTGTCAGTGACCGTCCGCAATTCTTGTACTAAGTCTTTCACCCGCGACTGCAACTGCGTCCGCATCCCCGTCACCCCGGTGGTACTGACCAGGTAGATAAAGCCCTGGGATTGCTGGGCGATCGCTGCAATTCGATCGGTCGGACTGGTGGGCGCAACTAATAATGTGACCTCAATACCCACTACCGCTGCCGGGGTCAGTAATGCATCCGCCTCTTCCAATGGTAAATCGGGCACCACTAAGCCCTTAACACCGATGCTAGCAATTTCCTGGAGAAACGCTTCAATGCCCCGGTTCAAGATTGGATTGTAATAAGTAAATAAAACGATCGGAGCGTTGAGGCTGGGGATCACATCTTTTAACATCCCCAACACATCATCCAGCTTGGTTCCATTGGCCAATGCCCGAGTCGCCGCCGCTTGAATGACGGGCCCGTCTGCTAAGGGATCGGAATAGGGAACCCCTAATTCAATCAAATCCGCACCCGATCGATCCAAAATCCGTAATGCTTCAGCGGTAGTCGCTAAATCTGGATCCCCAGCCGTGATGAACGGAATCAGGGCACATTGGGCGCGATCGCGCAGTTGCTCAAAACACTGAGAAATGGAAGTCATTGAAACTTAACGGGACAAGCTACAACGGTACAGCGTACAGGAAGACGGGGACAGAGACACAAGCTAGTCCAATCAATCCCCATGCCAATCACTCAATTTAGGACGATGAACTTGATTGCCGCTCCTGTTCGACCTCTGCTTGCAACTGTGCGAGTTCTTCCGGAGTCAATTCTTCCAAGCGCTTTTGCAGTACAGCATCTTCATAATCTTTTAACTGCTGGTTATAGGTCATTTTTTGGGTCACGGCCCGCACTAAATAGGTCGTCAGCCAGCCAATCACCACCAGCACCAGCAGAAACTGACTCCAGATGCCCGCATTGATATCATCCAAACCCAGCCACTGGAAACCAACATAGGCAACGCCACCCGCCACAAAAATGCCTAACCCGATCGCAAGTACATCAATTCGTCGCATGGTTTAGTTGCCTAAATTTCTTCGATAGAGGTCGTCAAGACGATCGGGGCTAGGCACCGATTTCCCGACGGTTGGGACGGAAATTCAAAAAGGGCGCTAACACTAACATCCCAGGGAAGCACAGGAACACCATGAAATACATCAAAACCCGTTCCACAGAGCTGGCCACGTACCAGCGTGCCTTCAAGTAGAAGTAAAGCGTCAAGGGTAGAACTAAGAGGTAAGCACCTCCCAAGGCCAAATAGAGAAGAGCAACTTCCATAGCTAACCTGCTGCAATCCGTTAAAACGTCTCAATGTCATATTATCCTGTGAAAGGGAGGCTAATATAGTTTCAGTCCATCAAGCTTTCTTAGGTTATCTAGTGAAATAGGTTATCTCGAGAAACTGGTTGCCAGCTAGCGCAATTGATGATGGAATAGTTAGAGAGGATTTTTCCTCACCCAACCTCATGGGGGCATGGCGGAATGGTAGACGCTACGGACTTAAAATCCGTTGACCGCAAGGTCGTGAGGGTTCAAGTCCCTCTGCCCCCATTCTCTGAATGAATTCTGCTCAATCAACGAGTATTCACTTACATTCAACCCGTATTCAATCAACGGGTATTCATCAGTCCTTAGCATTCACCCAACTAGATGACTAGCTAAATACGCGGTGAAGCTAAACGGTTGCTGGCTAGTTGCTAAAAAATTAGCGATACTACGCGATAGAACTTTGCTCACTTGGTTGACAAACTTTACACTTTCTTAAAACGAACTTGATCGCAATGATTAAGTTTGGCGCTACCTCAGAGTTAGTTGGTTTCAGTAATTTTACTGTTGATACAATTATTACGGTCAACACGTAGGTGAAAATCTCATCGTTAATGATGAATGCTCAACTTATGGGTGGAGCAATTCAAGATTGACTGGATGCCTAACCAACTTATCGATCGCCTTATCTCATGATTGATCCCGCGCTACAAGCGCCTTGGGATAAAGATCCGCCTTTTACAGTATGAGTTTTCTAGCTGACTAAGCTATCTTTGAGGAGTATTCAGGGGATTAACCGGAAATGTGTTTCTTCATGCTGTAGTTGTTCTGACCAAGTCGAAATATATTTGGTTTCAGATAACAATCCAACCAAATGCCTTCCATGAACTGGGTTCGCCTAGTTCAATGTCTTTATTAGCTCTAGAATCTGCAAGCCACAGCGTTGAGTCGCCGAATGATTGGGGATGTTCTTCCGAACGAGCGGCTGGGTGTCTGGTCTGAAACACTAACTCAGTCCGAGCGCGCCATCCAACTTGCTCAACAAACGATTTATCGGTTCCTGTTAGAAATTGTCCGAAAGTGGCCGCCAGAAGAAGTTTTGCTTGAATTCAAGCGACTTTTTCTATATCACGTTGATTCTGTGAGCGCCTCAGCCATCAATGCGCTCTATGACATTGTGTTGGCCAACAACGAGTCAGAATTCCGCAACACTATTAAGCGGTCTTGTTACATCTTGGTCAATAACTGGGATGCAGCCAGACGCTACCGGGCCATCCAAGATCTCATCGAAGCCCTTCAAGAACCCTTTCCTCGCGATACGATTTCACCGACATTGGGCCGACTGCGCCTCTGGGTGGATAATTTTCGCAAGAGCCAAGATTACGCTGACCTAAAGCTTTTTGCCTCACGCTATGATCCCCAACAAACGAATGAGGATGGGCCTTGGGTTAAGCGCTATACTGCCTATCTTTTAGTGCCACAGTATGCGGATCTGAACAACCCCATTGAGCAACGGGAAGCAGCCCGTGCCATGGCGCAACAGTTACGGAATCAGTTCAAGTTTGAGCTGGCTATGTATGTTGCCCGATCGCAGGCCAAGCAGATTACCGATCGGCCTTTGAAAAACCCCACGGTTCTCGGGGATGACGTTCTACGGCTGATTAAAACGATCGTGGCAAAACGGGGATCCTACAGTTACCTTAACCTCGCCAACATTTTTCTCAACCAGGTTCGCCAAGTTAGCTATCGAGAATTTAAACTCAGCCTACAAAAGTACTTGGTGTTTTCGATCGAAGCCAACGACTTTTCCCACACATTGCAGACTCGCCTCGCCGAAAAGTTGGGGTCATTGTATGAAGAACACCATGATGAGCCGCTGAGTGATGCGATGCTTTTACGCACTTGTAATCGCGTCATCGATTACCTCACGACAGAAACTCACAAGGAACCATCTGCATTGTTTGCCTTGCTCCTGTCCCAAGGCAATCCCATGACTTTAGTCGTCGCCCTACTCAAATTGGTTTTGGCCTCCAAAAACTCACGGACTTATCTAGAGGCCCGAATTGCAGATTTGATTCGCTACTATGAAGGCTTTCCAGAAGAGGATTGTCGCTGGGTGGTCAACTTCCTGGAAATTTTCAATGTTACCTTTACGATTTATGCCGAAAACGTGCAATACAACCTTATTCGCATGGCAAGTGACGAGGTGAATGGGATGGCTGCGCCCTTGGAACAGAATTTGGATGCCTATCGCATCTTTTCCCAGATCAAATTGCAAGAAGACATCTCGTTCAATTTAGAGGTTACGGATGATACTGTAGACGTCTTGGATGATGAGCCCCCCACCCAAGACTTATCTAACCCAACGCAGCTCTAATCATCATTGACTGAGTTATCAATATTGATCACGGCCAGTCATTCTAAACTGAACTTAGATCTGGCCGGAAAACTCGCCTCTAAATCTGTCTTTTAAATCTGTCGTTCCGACGCCACTACTAATCCAGCTCCCAAGGCTTCTGCGATCGTATTAATTAAGCGATACAGGGCAAGAATGGCGAGTAAGTCCGTGGTGGGCAGAAAAGGGCTGAGCAAGGCCAACGCCACTGCTTCAAACACACCAATGCCACCGGGTAAGCCTGGAATAATAAACCCAAGTAACCAAGCGATCGCAAATCCACCATAGAGGACCTGAAGATGATCGATTGCGAACGGACTCACCGCTAGGCACACAAGGAAAAATCCGGTTCCCCGTAGGATTAAAAAACTGAATTCTCCCAGAAAAGAGCACCATGGGTAATGCCTCAACGCGAAATTGATGTCAGTGCCTCCCAAGGTCTTTTGCTTCAGGCGAACGAGTTGCTGAATCCCAATGTTTAGGAACTGAGGATGCATCGCCACCAAAATAATGAATAAGCAACAACCCTGAATGCCCCATGTCCAGGCTCCAGTTTGCCAAGCCAGTAACGGTTGAAGCCCAACGATTGCTAAGGCGACTGCCGCTAAAACGAGCAATAACGGTTCCAAGAGAATACTAATGGCAGCGATCGACCCCGGAACCTTAGCAGCTTGGCTGGCCTGCAAGCGTCCATAGAAATGCCAGACATTGCCAGGGAGATATTTAGCAATATTGGTTTTGAGATAAATAGCCATCCCCCAGTCATAGGTCACCATTTGCCCCAAATCCTGGAGAATGTTGGCCCAGACCATCCCTGCGAGAATATGGGCTAAAAGCGTCATTCCCAACGCGATCGCGAGACTGGCCAGTCCTGCTGAGCCAAGCCGCAAACTCAAGACCCCTTGACCATGTTCCAACAGCGTTTTGGTGAGAAAAAAGACAACAACTCCAATCACCACGAAACGCAACTGGCCTTTGACAAGAGAAGACAGTCCCTGGGAAACCCGACTTAACTGAGATTTCAACGTTGACATAACTCTAATACTTCCTGCAAGCCAGATTCGGCAAACCAAGCCGCTAGGGCTAAACGATGCACTTCACGCCAAGGTAGATGATACTGGCGCGCCAGCACCGCACAATCTTCATATTCTGGTTGAACATTAACAACTGTTTCGCCTAATTTTGCCACTTTTAGGCGCACAACACCCTGTTTTAACTGGATTGGCTGCCATTCTCGGGAAAGCTCTGTGCGCGTCTGCAATGTCCTACGAATCCCTAGGGTGGTTGTTTCCCGAAACAGAATGCGTTCACAGTCTTCAATGGTTTCCGGTCTACAAATCACCGTAATGAGTGTACCAGGACGGGATTTTTTCATCCCGATCGCCTGGGTAAAGACATCCAATGCCCCAGCAGACAGTAACACTTCAAATAAATAGCCCAAGGCCTGGGGATTCAGGTCGTCTATCTGAGTCTCCAAAACAGCGATCGTTGTCTGGGTAGGAGATGACTCGGGGGGGAGATCCCGGGTAGATGGGGATTCCGGAAGAGAAGGGGGTGGCGACAATTGGCTTGAAGCGTCCTTTGACACCGCAGAAGACTGGGCTAACGTCATTAGCCTAGAAGGGGTTGCAAGCCTAGAAGGGGTTGCAGCATCAGACTCCCACGATTCCCCCAACCACAGACGAACCATGTTAGGAATGGGGAGTTGCAAAGATCCAGCGCCCAGGCCAACTTTTTGGAGGGTCATGCGGGGCGGAGGGCCAAACTGTTGGGCTAGGACAGTGACGATCGCAGCCCCCGTTGGTGTCACTAATTCCCGATCGATCCCATTGTGATAAATCGGCACCTGACGAGATTCAAAAAGTTTTAAGACAGCAGGTACGGGCACGGGCAATCGTCCATGGGCGGCCCAAATGGTTCCCCCCCCTGTGGGCAACGCAGAACAATAAATTGCGTCAACCCCTAACCAGTCCAGCCCTAAACAGGTACCCACAATATCCACGATCGCATCCACTGCCCCCACTTCATGGAAGTGCACTTCCTCCGGCGGAATTCCATGGACGGCACCTTCTGCTTCAGCCAATTGCCGAAAAATTGCCAAACTCCAGCCCGTAGCCCGATCGGGTAAATGAGCGTTGTGAATGAGCTGCACAATATCCGGCAAATTGCGCGTCTGGCCATAGGCCCCAGGAATCTCACCATGGTGATGTCCAGCAGACTCATCATGAGCGTGGTGATGGTGGTGATGGTGGTGATGGTGAGTGTGGTGGTGATGAGCGTGGTGATGGTGAGCGTGGTGATGGTGAGCGTGGTGGTGATGATGATGGTGGGAAGAATACGATGCGGGTGACTCTACAGCATCCCCTGATGGGGAAGAATCAACATGGTCTTGGGGATGACCTTGGGGAGATCGCTGACTCAGCGTTAACGCAGGGTCTAAATTCTGCGTTGTCGATCCATGACTAGTTGGATCTAGTAATTCCGGATCTAGTAATTCCACCGTCAGCTTGGTAGCTTGTTGACCATTGTGGGAAACTTTCTCTACCTTTAGATTAAATTCACCCTGAAGCCCTAGTTTTTGCAAAGATTGGGTTAGGTAGTCGATCGGAACCCCCGCATCGATCAACGCCCCCAGACACATATCCCCCGAAATCCCCGTCGGACAATCTAGATAGGCCAGCTTGGTCATTGCACTACAACTATTGCACTAAGCATAATGTTTGGATTTTCTTACAAATCTTAATTATTTCGCAGTCACTCTTTTTTATAAAAGTTTATGATGTTAATCATTGGTAACAATTAATAAAAAGTATAGATAGCTCCTATCACCTCAATCAAGGTGGGAAACCGATCGCTTTTTTCACGCAACAACCTATTTCAGGGGAGCATCTCAGAAAATAACCTCTGAATGATGGTTTCAGCCCCCTATGGACTGGTATTAACGCTGCTTTGTGGTTTCCACCTGTTGATTCTCCGCCCCATGACAACTACATTACTCTGCGATCGCATCGACTCCGAAATTGGTCAAATTTTGACCGTGATGGATCAGGATCGCCTCTGTGCTCTGGACTTTGTTGAGCATGAAGACCGAATGATACGGTCACTCGAAAAACGCTATCCTCTCTTTGAACTCACGGCAGCGCCCATTGAAAATCCCATCAGCGATCGCATTCGTAACTATTTCACCGGAAATTTAACTAGCGTCAACGAAATTCCCGTCAAAACTCAAGGAACCGAGTTTCAAACGTTGGTTTGGCAAACGCTTAGACAAATCCCCGTCGGCCAAGTTTGGAGCTATCAAAAGTTAGCGATCGCCATTGGCAAACCCAAAGCAGTACGAGCCGTTGGCATGGCTAATCGCCTCAACCCGGTGCAAATTGTCATCCCGTGCCATCGCGTAGTTGGCGCAAACGGCAATTTGATTGGTTATGCCGGAGGCATTGAGCGGAAGCAGTGGTTGCTCAACCATGAAGGGGTAGCTTTACCATCCTTGTCTAACCCTTCTCTGCTCTAAAGGCAGGGCTAGAGGCCGTCTGCAAAAAGCAATGCAACAAAAAGCCGCTGCTGTTCATCCTAAAAGGAACCAGAACTTGAGCAGGCGGCTTTTATTATTCCTAGAGCTTAATTTTGGTCTGGAAAAGTTCGATTGAAATCTTCCAGTAAATCATCCATCTCTTCGATCGCCTGATTGACATCAATCCGTAAGGTGCCTAGATCTGGCCGCTCTAAGAGTTGGACTAAAAATTCTCGTTTGGTTTCAATCAGCTTAATGCGATCGCGAATCGCTGAAACATCCATAATGACTTGGTGAAGCTAAGTAAAGACGGCTTAACCATTTTAACGCTGGATGTAAGTTTATTGCTGGAGCGATCGCGGGAGCAGGCTACAGACCTTGACGGGAAATGAGTTTTTCAATGTCCGCTTGAGTCTGTTGCAGAAGCTGTTGGCGACTATCATTAACCGCCGAAAAACTTGGAACTAGTTTCCGGGACTGAAGTGTCATATGCAATTGCAGTTGAGCGACATACTCACTGAAGTCTTCGCGAGGCATGGTAGAGAAAGAAGTTTGTGCTCGGGAACTCACCGGTATCTCCTTAACTATCTCGGCAGACGGTTCATATAACGTGAAATTAAACTATCACAGCGTTGCAATAATCCTTGAATTTCGCAACGAAGCTTAAATATTCACAGACACTATTATTCATAGTGCCCACTGGCGCAGTGAAATTTCTTCAAACTTTTTTACGAACCGCGTTTTACGAACCGCGATCGAGGGGGGATCCTTAATTCTGCGCAAACCGTGAGACTGAAAAATGAGGGTTGCATCTCTTTGTAGTGGTGTGGTATATTCAGTGAGCGCTGATGCGGAGCTTCCGCAGAGGTAAACACGGACGTATAGCTCAGTTGGTTAGAGTACCACGTTGACATCGTGGGGGTCACTGGTTCGAGTCCAGTTACGTCCATACTTTACTTTAAATTATCTGTGCCGATCTGTCAGATAGCACTAGGACTCAGGGCTCTTCTCTGCTGGAGGCAACGGTAGTTGGCAAGAAAGTTCCATTTCCAGGCTTCATTTCTAGCGAAAAAGTATTGACAGATTTGCAACCTAGAGATAATATAGCGCCCAAGCTTTTTGTGAAGGATGTTCTTCTGAATCTAATAATCGGTTGTTCCTTGAACAGGCTTCTTTGGAAGCAAATTTAGTATCAGGTTCGCAAGAATTTTTTTCACCCATAAGCCTCTACTTAAAACGTGCTTAGAGGTAACACCCATGGCAAGGATTAAGCTTGTTTATGTGTTTCTGGATGTGGAAAATATTCCTTCCCATCCCTATGCCTTTCGGATTCGACGATTTTCGCGACGCTTCGGCAAGGTTCACCCCGATCGCTTGCGCGCCTATGCTGTTAACTGGAGGATTCGAGAAGAGTCCAAGAAAATGCTGGAAAAAGCCAGCTTTTTGACCAAAAATGTTGCCCCTGGGGAGAATGCGGTCGATAACAGGATCATTCGAGACTGCACGACGTTTTCTCAACAGGGAAGACCCCAGGATGTCTACATTTTGGTGAGTGGAGATGGGGACTATGTCGAAATGGTGGAAATGCTACACCAACGGGATAAATATGTCGTGTGCCTCACCAGCAAAGCCCATGCAGCTAGCAAGAGGCTGTTACAGTGCGTTGATGAACATTACTTTCTCGAAGATCTGTATTCGTCCTAATTGACTGATTTAGATCCTGATTTGGATACTGCATCCCTTGGCAAAGAGGCCAGGGCTTATGCCCGGTATTGTTGACTGTTCCTGTTTAGGAACTCCAGGGTGCAGTATCCCGGATTGATACAAAACTTCTCTCAGCTTTGAGATACGAGGACTTGACAAGCCTAAAAACTGGGGTTACTCTTGTGAGCAAGCTTTAAGTTAAAGGCGTTCTTCTGAATCTAATATTTGCTTATGTACTGAGGGCTTCCCTTCCCACTCCAGGGTATTCCTCCCCACGTAGTCGAGTATCAGGTTCGCAAGAATATCTTTAATCCAAAAGCCTCTAACTCCTACAATTTTTAGAGGTTTTAACTATGGCAAAGCAACCGCTTGTCCATTTGTTTTGTGACGTGGAAAATATTCCTGCCCATCGCTACGCAGACTACATTCGACAATTTTCCAAGCAGTACGGTCGAACTTGCCAAACTCGACTGCGAGTGTACGCTGTAGATTGGGTGATTCGAGAACAGCCGAGGAAAACATTTCAACAAACAGGTTTTTTGATTTTAAGAGCAAAACCTGGAGACAATGCGGTAGATAACAAGATTCTGCGGGATGGTCTTAGTTTCTCAAAACAAGGGAACTTGCAGGACATTTATATCTTGATTACTGGGGATGGTGATTATGTTCAGCTTGTAGAAGTCCTGCGTGAACGTGGTAAATACGTCATTTGTCTCACCAGTAAACACTGTAAATCTAGTCAAAAGCTCCTTCAGAGCGTTCATGAACATTACTTTCTCGAAGATCTTCCCCAACTGCTTGCGCGATCCCATGAAATCCTTCACGTTGCCTAAATTTGAACATCTGAGTCTCTTCCAGCAGGCGATGACCCATCGTTCCTATGCGAATGAGACTCCCAGTGTGAAAAAACACAACGAACGTCTAGAGTTTCTGGGCGATGCGATTTTGACCTTTCTCTGTGGTGAATTTCTCTATAAGAAATATCCTGCACTACCGGAAGGAAAGCTGACGCCGTTGCGAGCTTCTTTGGTGGACGAAAAGCAGTTGGCTCAATTCGCGATCGCCCTAGATCTCGGCAAACACCTATTGCTAGGCAAAGGGACCGATCAAATGGGGGGACGACAAAATCCCAACCTGTTAAGTAGCGCCTTTGAGGCGTTGATTGGAGCGCATTATCTGGATTGTGATTCAGATATGAATCGGGTGCGTTGCTATGTTGAACCCTTCTTTGAATCCGTTGTGGAAAAGGTAACCGTTGATGCCCCCAATGTGAATTACAAGAGTGAGTTGCAGCATTGGGCGGCAGTCAACCATGGGGAAAACCCGGTGTACAACCTGATGCAAGCGATCGGGCCCGATCACCAAAAGCAATTTACAGTGGAGGTACAAGTGCGGGGTAAATCCTATGGACGGGGAACCGGACGCACTAAACAAGCCGCTGAAAAAGATGCGGCGCGGGATGCATTGGAAACCCTAGAGCTGTTGTGAGTGACAGCTTAGGGGAATTGCTGAGGTGAACTTTGAAGTCGTCCTTTTTGAACGAATTTAGGAAACGCAATTTAACTGGCGACTCAATTTAACTGGCGATTCAATTACGGATAGAGCAGAATTTTATAGGTTTCTGGAGTAGGTTGAATCGCTTGTTCCACAGCGTTGGCCAATTCGCTGAGGGGATAGCGATCGCTGATGAGGGCATTGACATCAATCTTGTTCTCAAACACTAATTCTGCGGAAAGCGCTTGTAGCGGAAAGGCTGAACTGTAGCTGCCCATCAGATCAATTTCCCGCCGATATAACAGGTTGGGATTGAGGGGAATTTCCACTTCATCGGGAAACTCAGCAAAGAACAGGATTTTACCGCCCTTGCGAGTGCAGTCTAACGCTTGAAAGAATGCCTTCTCGCTGGGCACCGCCAATAAACTGACATCCACACCATAGCCCTGGGTGAGATCCTGTACCTTGTGGGTCAAGTCCCGATCGCAGGCATCAAAGGCCGCCAATGCCCCAACGGCCAACGCTTTTTCCAACCGTGCAGGGATTAAGTCCGTGACGATCGCCTTTGCACCAAAATGATTGACCAGCATGACAAACATCAACCCGATCGGCCCTGCTCCGGTAATGAGTACCGTTTGACCTGTGCGAATTTGGGCTTTCTTAACGGCTTTGAGGCAGCAATTGGTCGGCTCCACAAAGCTGGCCTGTTCAAAGGTGACGTAATCAGGAATGGGAATTAAACCCCCTTGGCGAACGATGTGCCCCGGCACTTTGACGTATTCTGCAAAGCCGCCCCCACTGGGTGCAAAGCCAGCGGTCGTTGTAATGTTTTTATAGGTTTCGCACATGGAATAGCTACCGGTTTCACAGTAGCCACAGTTCATGCAGGGAATGTGATGCATCACAACCACCCGATCGCCCACCTGCCAGCCTTCGACTGCTGCACCGATTTGGCAGATCGTCCCTGCGGTTTCATGGCCAAAAATTCGCGGCGGTTCATAGAGGGGATATTTAATTTTTTTGATATCCGATTGACACAAGCCGACTACTTTCACCTGCACGAGCACTTCATCCTCGGCCAGTTCCGGTATGGGAATTTCTTCGTATTGCAGGTTATTGACCCCACGAAAGACCTGTGCTTTCATCCTGATGGTTCCTTCTGCTGAATTCAAGACCTATTGACTAGGACTCTACCATTAAGCAGAGCTGTCTGACAGGGCTGTCTGGCACAGGGCGAAGAATGGTTAGAAAGGGGGGATAAAGTAGCCATCAGAGGGATGGGGATGGGGGCAGGCACCACAAAGTATGTCCCCCTTTCGCTAAGCTAGATCATGGGTGATTAGCGCTAGGATGACTGAAATGAAACTTGCAGACCTTGGGCCTTGGGTCGTGCCCCCGATCGCCGGTGGCATCATTGGTTACTTCACCAACGACATTGCCATTCGCATGTTATTTCGGCCCTACCGACCTTGGTACATCGGCAACTTCCGCGTTCCCTTGACCCCTGGCGTCATCCCCCGCAATCAAGCCAAGCTCGCCAAACGCATTGCCGATACCATCATGGGCTCCCTCCTCACCCCTGATGAAATTCACGGCATCGCCCAACGCCTGCTCAAAGTCGAACGAGTCCAAGCTGCCATTCTCTGGATTCTTCGCCTCGTGCTGGACCAACTGCAAACCGGAAAAGAAGAAAACACCACCAAGGTGCTCGCTAATATTTTGCGAGATTTATTTGGTGACTCTCTGCCCCGGTTGCTGCAAGTCCTTGCCCAACGGGAACATTTTTTAGAAACCCAACTGAACCAGATTTTCGATCGAATTTTGCTCGAATTTCAACTGACTGAAGAACAGGCTAACCACCTCTCCGTTTGGCTGCTCACCTCCGTTCTCCCCCCCGATGTCCTACGGCAAATCCTCGTCGATTTCCTCACCGATCGCAATATTCAAATTCTTGACGATCGCTTCCGCGAAAAAACTAGTGGTACCTACTGGGTTGTTGCCAATTTATTTGGTGTGCGCAATTCCCTCATTCGGTTACGTACCTTTTGCCTCGACGATCGGGAAGCCACCAATGCCATTATCCAAGACCTCATCATTTCCCTTCGCATTCAACAACGCTTCCAGGAATTTTTCTACGACTTCTCCCTGCAAAATCTCCCCGTTTCTACCGTGCGCCAACTGCGCCGTACCCTCAGGGACAGCGTTCGTAACTACCTGCGCGATCGGGGGGCTGACCTGCTGCAAGGACTGAGTTCTTCTGTGAATTGGGAAAACGTTGCTTCTGTCATTCTGAAACGTCTGCAAACCCTCAGCACCGTAAGCGAGTCGTTAGATGTTGTTAGTTGGGAAATTGCCAATGTTTTAGAACGCTATTTGGAACGAGATTTAGAAAATATTGTGATTGAAGTGCTTCCCGTTCTGGACATTGATCAAGTCATTATTAACCGAGTGATGGCAACACCACCCGCAGAAATGGAAGCTGGAATTAATGAACTAGTACAGACAGAATTACAGGCGATCGTGAACCTAGGTGGTGTCCTCGGGGTCGCGATCGGGTTACTGCAAACGCTTTCTTTACTATGGCACTAAGGCACAATAGTCTTTTCTTTCAGCAAAATAGTACTATTAGCAAACAGTAATCAAAAATGACAATAACAAGTGCTAATCATCATCAGTGATTACAGTCAATTGTTGTATTCCGAGGAGTACACGATCGATTATCTAATACCCAAAATTATAAATTCTCGTAACTACTCAGGCTGAGGTTCAAGCGACACAGGATGTCCCGAGAACAATGCAACGAGAGCCTCTAAAAGATTGATATGCTGCTTGCGCAAGGTGGATAAATAGCCCCGAATACGACAGAACATGCG
>NZ_JACJRC010000041.1 GCF_014697025.1 Alkalinema sp. FACHB-956
TTGAAAAGTGTTGGGCTTGGTTGAAAAGTCGGATTCGTCGCCAGTTAGATCAGTACCCAACTTTGCGCGAGGCCATAGAAGCTGTCCTCCATCAGGCAGCGTCCTAACTAAACTGGCTACAGCTATAACTGAATAATGAAAGTAGAGCCTTTTCCAAGCGTGGATTCTAGGCTCAAATGCCCACCATGTTTTTCTTCGATAATTTGACGGGCGATCGCTAAGCCTAACCCGGTTCCTTTGCCCACGCCTTTAGTTGTAAATAAGTGGTCGAAAATCCGTGATTGAATCTCTTCGTCCATGCCTTTGCCGTTATCCTGAATCCGAATTTCGATCGTACTAGGCTCTTGCATAGTGGTTTGAATTGTAATCTCCTGAGGATTGATTTTGAAATCGTTAAAGGTCGCTTTATCAGCCATTTCATCAAACATATCGATCGCGTTCGCAAGAATGTTCATGAATACTTGATTGAGTTGACCTGGAAAGCATTCGATCTCAGGAATTTCACCATAGTTTTGCGTGACTTGAATTGCGGGGCGGTATTCGGTTGCTTGAAGGCGATATTTGAGAATCAGCAACGTGCTGTCAATTCCGTCATGGAGGTTTGCACGGACTTTGTATTCTGTATCGGCCCGGGAGAAGGTGCGCAGACTTGTGCTGATGGATGCGATGCGATCGGTGGCCCTCTCCATAGAATCAAGTAACTTGGGTAAGTCCTCGCTCACAAATTCAAGATCGATGTTTTCTGCATGACCTTGAATCTCACTAACTGGATTGGGGTAATGTTTTTGATACAGCGATAGATGGGTCAGTAACTCATTGATATAATGCTTGCCATTATCGATGCTGCCTCTGAGGAATCCGACGGGGTTATTGACTTCGTGAGCCACCCCAGCAACTAACCCACCCAAGGAAGCCATCTTTTCATGCTGGATGAGGTTTAGTTGAGAATGGGCGAGTTGATGCAAAGCAGCTTCCAATTCTGCTGTGCGTTCTTGCACCCGTTCTTCCAGATGTTTGGTTAATTGATGTAATTGTAAATGGGTGTTGACCCGTGCCAAAAGTTCTGCGGCTTGAAAGGGTTTGGTGATATAGTCTACGGCTCCGAGCGAGAGACCGTAGACTTTGCTGTCGGTGTCAGCCAGCGCCGTCATGAAAATAATGGGAATCGCCGCTGTTGCGGGATTGGCTTTCAACTGCTGGCACATTTCAAAGCCATTGAGCCCTGGCATTTGGACATCGAGCAGAATCAAATCGGGAAGGTAGGTTTGTAGGCGTTTAAAAGCACGATTGCTATCTAACACTGTGGCAACGGTATAACCTGCATTGTTGAGAACTTCGCTGGCAATTTCTAAATTGGCAGGGGTATCATCGACGACCAAAATTCTAGATTCATTCAGCATTGCCTGTTGCCTCTATCAGGTAAGTTTGCAGCACTTGTTCGATCTCTTCGCCTTGGAATTGCTTGGCTAATTGTATGAGCGGAGTGGCAAAGCTGGCATATTGGGCGTCAGTCTGTACGATCGCGTCTAATTGCTGTCGCAATCCTTTCAAATTATCTTGTTGAGCGAGTTCCAGCAGTTGCATTAGCACTTCAGTGGGTGGGGGAATCAGGTCGGTCACTACGGCTGAGGACGAGGAGGCATCAGGAGAAAGGGCTTCACATTGCCACTCCAGGTCTGTATACAGGGCGATCAGCTTGAATAACTCGCTAGCATCTACTGGTTTGGGGAGAAAGTCATTCCCACCGGCATTTAAGGCCATCCGTTGATCTTGCTGGGCAACGGATGCAGAGGAAACCAGAACTTTTAACCGCTGAAAATCTTGATTCTGCCGAATTTGTTGGAGAAACTCAAACCCATCCATCACAGGCATCGCCAGATCTGTAATCACTAGGTCGGGCCGTTGCTGGCGCAGTTTTTCCAGGCCTTCCTGTCCATGCTCAGCTTCGGTGATTGTGAAGCCCAGTGGTTCCAGTAGATTGACCAAGACGGCGCGGTTCTCCCAGCGATCGTCTACCACCAGGATATGTCGGCGCTGTCCAGCGTACCCGATGATGCGTTGTTGACCTGTGATGGTTGCTTGCTCAACCCAATCCGGGGCGATCGCCAATTCCACCTCAAAGAAAAAGTCGCTACCGACTCCAGGCTGGCTCTTGACTTGGATCGTTCCGCCCATCAGTTGGACAATCTGTTGGCTAATGGTGAGCCCCAAGCCTGTGCCTTCGGCTTGGCGTTTGCGATCTCCGACCTGTTCAAATGCCTGGAAAAGTTTGTCGAGGTCTTCAGGCGCAATTCCAACCCCCGTATCGGTCACTTTAAACTGGATACGAGCCATCCCCGGTTGAGTGCAAGGTAATAATTCCACACCGAGGGTCACAGAACCGCGATCGGTAAACTTGATCGCATTGCTCAGTAGGTTGATTAATACTTGCCGCAGGCGCTTTTCATCCGTGGTGATCCCGATCGGTAAGTTGGAATCAAATTGATTAATAAATTCAATGCCTTTTTGGTCAGACCGAATGCGGCAGATTTCGACTACATTTTGCAGAAAGGAGCCAAAGTGGAAGGCTTTGGGCATGAGCTCAAGTTTACGGGCCTCAATTTTAGATAAATCTAAAATGTCGTTGATTAAGGTGAGTAGATGGGAGCCACATTCATAAATGATATTAATGCCATGGTGATCTTTCTCGGAGAGGGTTTTTCCTTGCCCTAAGATCTGGGCATAGCCGAGAATCCCGTTGAGGGGTGTTCTCAGTTCATGGCTCATATTGGCCAAAAATTCGCTTTTTGCTTTGTTTGCTTCATCCGCTAAGACTTTAGCCTCGGCCAGCTCAGCGGTACGATCGATAACCCGTTGCTCAAGTTCTCGTTCATTTTCCCGCAGTTGGGACTCCGCTTTTTTCTGTTTTCGGATTGCATTGCCTAAAATGACAATGGTGAGACCCCCAAAAACAAAGATGGTTGTCACGAACCACACTAGCTCACGATATTGCTCGTAAAACGAGGGCTCTCGGTGCAAAAGCAGACTTCCCGGTGGAAGATTATTGAGATCAAGACCGGCTCGCTTCAACTGGCGAGCATCAAACATCCATTGATTCTCAGACTTGGTAATCGGTGCAATGTCCTGAACGGGTTTACCCTCTAGAATCTGCTCCACCAATTGAACGCCAAGACTGCCGTGATAAACACCATCTAATACTTTGCCGCCAACTGCACCATGCTCCACATACATTCTCGTATCGGTGTAAATGGGATTAGGGATTTGATTGCTCAATAGCTCAGCGACCTTCTCAAAGCTCAGCAAGGGCCCATCCGGTTTGCCTACTCGCAGTTGTCCAGATGTGTAAATGGGCCAATTATCTGGATATTTGTCCAATCGGCTTAATACTTGCCCATCCACAATGTCGCTTTCTACTACCAGGTTTTGAGGAGCCCCTGGCATTCCCTTTAAAGCTTGTAACTCTTTGACTCGAGCCTTGCCAGTTTCGGTAGAGTCAGCGATGACAATCAAGTGGTCAGAACCAGTTTGGCGTTTGGCTTCTACGATCGTTTCAAAAACGCTATGCGTTTCAAAAACGCCCGTCAACCAGGGGATGTGCAGAAGTCTTTCTTGAACCTTGTTTACGCCTAGAAAAACCACCGGGAGATTTTGGAAGTATTCATCATGCGTTTTGAGAATTAACTCCATCCCCGGATCATCGGTTACCATCAGGGCCTGAAAGCGAGTGTCTTGGTATTTCGTGCGTAAATAATCTAGGAACCGTTTCTGATAGTGTAGGCTTGGGTAGCGTTTGGCATCTAGAAATTCATGGTAAACCGTGACTTTGTGACGGCTCCTGAGAAATCCTTGATCAATCCCTGTCTTTTCCATCTCAGTCCAAGACAACTCTGTATGGTACGAGTGAAGGACTAAGACATTCTTCTGGTCTGAATCAGGGGTTCTAGGCTTAGCCCACACCCAACTGATGCTCCCTGAAACCATTAGTATCACTGGAATGAGGAGAACCGTGGATACGATTCTCAGTCTCTTCCGAGGTATATCATTGCTGAGGTTAGATGGAAGAGATTTGGTATTCATAGGGGCAGATGGGAAGGCACGGTAACGATCGGTCTATCGATCGCGCTAGGTAGGCTGGACAGTGGATACTGAACCTGAATGATTCAACCGGAACATTGGTAGCAGGAATCTGCAACTCACTCAATGAATTTTAAGTCACGACTGAGGAATTTTAACCATAAATGTGGTACCTAGTCCAAGGGTAGAAGTACAGAATATTTTCCCGCCATGTTTTTTCTCCACAATTTGACGGGCGATCGCGAGTCCTAACCCCGTGCCTTTGCCCACCCCTTTGGTTGTAAACAAATGGTCGAAGATACGCGACTTCACTGTTTCCGTCATTCCTTTGCCATTATCACTAATCTGAATCTGAATCTGGTTTGAATCAGTAGTTGTACGAATCGTAATCTTCTGAGGATTGGCTTGTAATGCATTAAATGACTGGGTTTGGGCCATTTCGTCAAACATATCGATCGCATTGGCCAGGATGTTCATAAAAACCTGGTTTAACTGTCCTGGAAAACAGTTGATTTCAGGTAAATTACCATAATCTTGAATGACCTCGATCGCAGGACGAAACTCGTTAGCTTTGAGACGATACTTGAGAATTAACAATGTACTATCCAAACCTTCGTGAAGATTGGCTCTGACTTTGTGTTCTGTATCTGCGCGGGAAAATGTGCGTAGGCTGGTACTGATGCCTTTAATGCGATCGCTGGCACCCTGCATTGAGTTGAGTAACTTGGGTAAATCTTCCGTGAGAAATTCTAAATCAATGTCGTCTGCTTTCTCTTGGACAGGGGAGGCTGCTTGGGGATGGTGTTGCTGATAGAGGGCAATGTAGTCGAGAAGATCTTGGACGTAGTCTTGGGCATTGTTGATGCTGCCATTGAGGAACCCGATCGGATTGTTGATTTCGTGGGCGACCCCAGCGACTAAATTGCCCAGGGATGCCATTTTTTCGCTTTGGACAATTTGCAGTTGGGATTGTTCCAATTGTTGGGCATAGCGTTGGGCTTTTTGGTAGAGTTGGGCATTTTCGAGGGAGATGGCGGCTTGGGTGCAGAGGACGTTGAGAATGAGGATGCGATCGTTGGTAAACACGCCACTGGTAGAGCGATTTTCCAGATACACAATGGCGCGTAAATTGCCCTGGTTGAGAATGGGTAAACACAAGACACTCTTGGGTTGATGGTGATGCAGGTAATCGCCAATTACAGGCAAGTCGGTCTTGAGGTCGTCGATCGCAACCGTTGTCAGGCTATGCTTCACATACTGAATCAACTTGACGGGGACGCTGGGATTATCCTCTAGGGGTACAGATTGCAGTATCACCTGTTCTAGGTTTGCCATCACCCGCACTTGCCATTGGTTGTCTTCGCAGAGTATCAAGGTGCATTGATCGGCCCCAGAGTTTTCGATCATTTTCTGGGTCAGGGTTTGCATCAGTTCATTGAGTTCGATCGTGCTAGCTAAGGTCTGAGAGACTTGTAGCAGAGTAACAAAATCGAAGGTGTGATTAATGTTGCTGCGGGTGGAACTTTTGCTGGAGGTGGAATGGAGTGAGTAGGCAGGGGCTGCGATACTCGCTAGGGTTTCTAAAACGGTGAGCGGTTGCTGATTAGTTTGCAGGATGGGTTGCAGCAATTGGGGATAGCGTTTCTCTAAGTCAGCAACTTTGGCGCTGGCTCCCCAACGGGCATAGCCATAGTAGGCTTCTTGCAGGTAACCTGCGGCGACTTTTTCCTTGCCCCAACCGAGATAGAACTTGGCGGCCAGCTCATTGGCCAAGGCTTCTTCCTGGAGATAACCGTTTTCCTTAGCGCTGACGATCGCGTGATCGTAGAGGTCGATTGCCTCCGCTTTGTACCCATGAATCCGGGCTTTCTCGGCCTGAATTAAGAGGCATTTGTGGCGAATATTTTCAGGACAATCTTGTTGCCAGTGGTTTAGGCGTTCTTCTAACGGCAGAATTGATTGCCAATGGCCCTGTTGTTGAGTCTCGTCAGGGGGCTGCTCAAGTAGCACCAAATGCATCAGCACTACATAAAAGACACTGGAAGGGACTTTGGCATGGCTGGGAATCGTCGCCTCAATAATACTGAGGTGGGGAATTAACCCGGAGTAAGTGTCCGGTTGATCAAATAAATAGGCATGGCGGATTTTGACTGAATAAAACCAGGCCAAATGGTACGGTGTATTACAGTATTTCTGTAAATACTCCGCTTCCCTGAAGTGGGTGTCATCAAATGTGAATGGCGTTTGGGTTAAACCCAGGAGCTGCCGAATGGGCTGTAACACCCCCACCGTTAAGGCATCTAAGTTTTCTAAACTCTTGATTTGATGCAGGAAGGCTGCGTGGGCTTGAGCGATCGCATACAGGTCTTCCAGATTTTTGCCGTAGGTCAGGCGATCGGAGCCACTCTGCATCATCATGAAGCCCACCGTTAGCCAGTTACCAGCCTCCATCCCATACTTGTAGGCATCCTCATAATAGCGATCGGCTTCCCGTAAGGGACGCTTCCAACTATGCACATCGGCTGCAAATAGGAAATTGGTCATGCCGCGCACATCAGCATTGTCAAATTGTTCACACAGTTGCACAGCCATGTTGCCAAATTGATAGGCTTGGGTGGCATTTTTAAGCAAAGCATTGGCAATGAGCCCGTAACCCACATAGCCAAAGGGTGACATATCGCTGTTGCCATACTGCAAGGACAGGGTTGTCATTTTAGCCAAAGCGAGCAAAGCTAAGGTGGGTTGTCCAGCCAGCCATGCGGCATAGAACAGAATTTGTAAAATTCGCAACTGCTCGGCAATCACGGCATCGACCATTTTGGGTAATTCCAGGATCGATTCAATGGTCTGTTGCTGCAAAAATTGCTCGACCGAGGCAATTTCAGCATCCAGGCAGTGCTGAATGCTCTCGGGTTCCTGGGGAATAGACCAGCCCAACAACTCAAGACTTTGGCGTTGAATGGCGATCGCTTCCGCATTACGACCCTGAAGCTGATATTGGGTCATCTGCACTCGATAAATCACGGCCTGATCTAGCGGATTTTGCGCCTGCGCTAGGGCAACTTGATAGAGGGCCTCGGCGCGATCGAAATCACTACTCAAGTAAGCGGCTTCTGCACCGTGACGATGCAGCGCATAGACCAAGGCGTAGTCAGTTTCCCAGGCATTCGTTGGCAACAGTTCAATCCCAATTTGACAATAGGTCTGTGCAGCCTGATAGGCCGTTGAGAGTTTTGCCTTTTCTCCGGCTTGAAGATTCAACTGTGCTAATTGATGCTGTTGAGCAGGCAGTGAGATCGTTTGCTTGCCTAAATTGAGATGGTTAACAATGTCAAAAATTTTGTCTCCCGATGGTTGCGCTTGGGGGTGTTGTAATAGGTCTTGCCATAACAATTGGCCAATTTGCCAATGGGTGACCGCTTTTTGTTCGGCTGGAATCAAGGAGTAAGCGGCTTGTTGGATGCGATCGTGCAGGAATCGATACACAGGATTGATACTGTTCTGAACATCAGATAGCGTGCGCGCTTCTACCTGAAAGAACTTGTAAACCTGAGTAGTGGGTATAATCAATCCCTCTTGCAATGCCTTCCATAGAGCCGTTGCCGCCTCCGTTGGGGCCTGCTCGGCCACGATCGCTAGGGTTGCTAAATCAAACTGATTCCCGACACAAGCGGCTAGCTTTAAGACAGACTGGGTCTCCTCTGGTAACTTCTGCAATTGCAAGGCCATAAACTCAACCACATCATCTGTGAGGGCGAGGGCATTGACTTGAGCCATGTCACATTGCCAATAGCCCTGATCGAGATTGAAGGTAATGCATCCATCCTCATGCAGTGCTTTGAGAAACTGGGTTGTGAAAAAGGGATTGCCTTGCGTTTTACGATCTACGAGTTGAGTCAGGGGTTGTGCCACTGTGCGATCGCACTGCAAGGTATCAGCAATCAGCCGATTGGTCTGCTCTAGGGCTAGTGGGGCCAGGGTAATGGTGTTGACGATCGTACCGACTGTTTTGAGTTCCTCGAGTGTCAGCATCAACGGATGGGCCGGGGAGACTTCGTTATCTCGGTAAGCTCCCAACATCAGCAAATAGCCATGGTCCTGCATCAGCAACTTCATCAACTGGAGTGATGCTAAATCGGCCCATTGTAAGTCATCGATAAAAATGACCAAGGGATGATGGGTTGTGGTAAAAACCTGAATAAACTTCTGGAACAGTAAGTTAAAACGGTTCTGGGCTGCGGTACCAGAAAGTTTTGCGATCGCTGGCTGTGCCCCGATAATCTGCTCTAGTTCGGGAATCACTTCAATCAAGACTTGCCCATTTTCGCCTACTGCTTCTAAGATCTGTACTTTCCATTCGGCTAATTGGGCCTGGGACTCGGAAAGCAGTTGCCCCATTAAATCGCGCAATGCCTGGACAAATGCCGAGAGGGGAATGTTGCGATTGAACTGGTCAAACTTCCCTTTAATAAAATAACCCTGTTGCCGCGTAATGGGTTTATGCACTTCGTTGACCACTGCGGTTTTCCCAATTCCAGAAAAACCAGCCACTAGCATCAGTTCCGACGCACCCTGCGCCACTCGCTCAAAGGCATTCAGCAGCGTCTGGACTTCGGCTTCTCGTCCGTAGAGTTTTTCGGGGATGAGGAAGCGATCGCTCAAGTCTTGCTGGCCTAATTTAAACTCAGCGATCGCCCCCGTTGCTTGCCACTGGGTCAAACACTGTTGCAGGTCATGCTGGAGTCCGAGTGCGCTTTGATAGCGATCTTCCGCATTTTTCGCCATGAGTTTGGCGACGATCGCAGCGACCATTCCCGGCACCGCTGGATTGACCTGATCGACGGATACCGCTAATTTTGCGATGTGACAATGCACCAGTTCCATGGGATCGTCTGAGGCAAATGGTAACTGACCGCTCAACAGTTGGTACAGCGTTACACCCAGGGCATAGAAGTCAGCGCGATAATCAATACCGCGATTCATTCGTCCGGTCTGCTCGGGGGCTAGATAGGCCAGGGTGCCTTCTAAGATATTGGGGTTCTGGATCTCTTGGGTTTCCTTAGGGAGCAGGGAGGCAATGCTGAAGTCGATCAGTTTGACCTGTTTCGACTCAGGATGCATCAGGATATTGGCGGGTTTAATGTCTTTGTGGATGACGCGGTGCAGGTGTAGATCGTGGAGGATCGTAGCCAGTTGCAGGGCGATCGCCAACACCTCTTCCCACTGGAGAGACTGGTGCTGAAGATATTGGCTTAAGGAAATGCCTCCCCAGTCTTCCATGATGAGGGCATAGCCATTACCCAGCGGTTCCAGACTCAAAGGTTGCACAATCCCAGGCAGGTTGAGATTCTTGGCAATGGTATATTGGTTGCGGAACTGTACCAATTCGTTGAAGCTGGGGTACTCTTGATTGAGCACCTTAATCACTACAGGTTGCTCTGAAATCACTACAGGTTGCGCTGACTTCTTCTTTAGGGCACGGTAAACGGTGGTGTGAGATCCGTTATAGAGAGTCTCAACCAAGTCATAGTGAGGAAGCTGTACCGACACTGAAGACAGGGAACTGGCAGAGGAAGTCATAGGATTCAAGCGGCAGGCAAGTAGTGGAATCTTCCCTAAAATGCCCAGAAACCTAAATGCCTAAACGCTCCCATGGGAAGAACTTAATAGACCGTGATAGTCCGTAGATCAGAATTAATGGGCTTGGGTTAAAGATGGAAGGGTGGGTATTAAACGTTAGGGCCGAAACTTTTCGGTCGTTAACCTATCGGTATCCACTGATCAATTCCGAAATCGTGAGATCATCCATTCTTCCGCCTCAAATTTTTACGTTGGAACATCTGGGTCTAGGTTGCGTCTTGGAGGGGTATGGAAATCTTGCACTCCGGTTGCAGGAGCTCTGTTTGCGGTTTCCACTTATTTCGCCTTGTTCGCTGTCCTCAGTTTTCTGGATTAAGTTCTATGCGTTTCTCCACCGTTGCAGTTTGCGCCCTGACCGCCCTTTCCGCATTGGATATCACGCAGCAGCCCGCCCAAGCCGCCACCCCCACTTCAGCCTCTCAGTCTCAGGCCAATGATGTTGTGGTTAATACGGAAGAAGTGCCCGTTGCGCTGCCTGCGACAAGGGCGATCGCCCAACCGGAAAAGTTATCCATGCCTGAACGGGCGACACTTGGGCAAATAAATGCTGTGGCAGGCTCAACAAACCCCCGATCGGCAAGCCCCCGATCGGCGATCGTACAATCCGCTGAAAACTCAGATCCTCAAATTGTTGCAGCGAAAACGCAATCAACGAAAACGCAATCAACGAAAACGCAACCAGTGGCCGCTCTCCCATCTTCGATCGCGCCGTCGAAGACTCAACCCACCCGAAAAACGACTGCCCAGAATCCTAAGCCCTCTCAACCTAAGCCCTCTCAACCTAACCCATCCTCTGCGAGCAAAACTCCCAGCCCAGCAACCAAGCCAACCCTTGCGCCGGATTTGGCGGTGATGGTCACGGAGGTGACGATTTCAGGGGTGGATGAGGAATTGCAACGCATTGCCCGTCAAGCGATTTCGACACAACCCGGTGGTCAAACGAGTGGCAATCAACTGCAAGCTGATATCGCAACGCTATTAGAAACCGGGTTATTCGCCAATGCAAAGGTTAATAGTCAAGTTAATAATAATGGAGTTGCAGTTAATTTTGTTGTAGAGCCTACGATCGTTCGATCGTTGCAATTAATTAACACTAAGGTTCTACCACCAGAAATTGCCAATCGTATCTTTCAAGATCAATTTGGGAAACCGGTTCAGCCCGCTAAACTTAATCAAGGGGTGCGGGATTTGAACCAATGGTATCGCCAGAATGGTTACGGTGTAGCGACGATCTTGGGGCTGGAATCTACCCGTGAGGGTGTGCTGCGCATCACCGCAGCGGAAGGCCAAATTAGTGATATTCGCATTCGCTTTGTCGATGAATTTGGTCGCACGGTAGATGACCAAGGTAAAACTATTCAAGGTCGTACCCAAGAGAGCTTTATCCGCCGAGAAATCAAGTTGGCGAAGGGGATGCCTTTCCAGGAAAGTGCAGCTAAGGCGGATCTCGATCGCTTAGTCAAAACAGGATTGTTTTTAGGTGGACGAGTGACCCTAGAGGGCGATCCACAAAATACGATCGTGGTTTATAACCTGGCTGAACAACAGGCCCGTCGAGCCAATCTGGGGGGTGGCTATAGCAGTGATGCCGGACTCTATGGCAGTGTTTCCTACAGCGATTTCAACTTTAATGGTGTAGGTCAACAGATTGGCGGTAGTGTTCTAGTTGGTTCTAAAGATGTTCAATTTAACGGACGCTTTAGCAATCCCTATCGCGATAGTAATCCTAATGCCTGGGGCTATAGCATCAATGGTTTCCGGGAACGGGGTCTATCCCGTGTATTTGATGATGATATTAAATTGGCCAATGGCGATCGGGTGCGGGAAGGTCGCTTTGGAGGTGGGGTTGCCTTCAATCGTCCCTTAGATAAAAACCAAGACTGGCAAGGTTCGATCGGGCTCAATTACACGCGCGTCAGTCTGCGGGATCAGAATGGGAACTTGGTGAAACAGGATAGTCAAGGCAATCCCCTGTCTTGGAGCGGCACTGGACTCGACGATCTCTACACCGTTGGCTTTACCGCCTCTCGGGATAAACGCAATAATCCCACCAATCCCACCCAAGGTTCGGTTCTCAGCTTGAGTACTGAGCAATCAATTCCCATTGGCGTTGGTAATGTTCTATCCAATCGCTTAACAGCTAACTATAGCCAGTACATTCCCATTGGTATTTTCAATCGTTCTCAAGATCCCACCAAGCAGGAAGTGTTGGCCTTTAATGTGCAAGCTGGCACGACGATCGGAGACCTGCCGCCCTACAATGCCTTTACCCTCGGAGGTGTCAACTCTGTGCGGGGTTACGGTCAAGGCGAAGTGGGGACGGGGCGGAGCTACGTGCAGGCGTCGGCGGAATATCGCTTCCCAATTTACAAAATTGTTGGAGGTACCCTCTTTGCCGATTACGCCTCTGACTTGGGTTCCAGTAATGCTGTGATTGGAGAACCGGGAGTTCAGCGGGGACGCCCTGGTAACGGGTTTGGCGTCGGGGCGGGGTTGCGAGTCAATTCCCCCTTGGGGATTCTCCGGGCCGATTGGGCGTTCACCGATCGGGGTGACAATCGCATCCAATTTGGCTTAGGGCAGAAGTTCTAGTGCAACGTTGGGCTGAGGTGAGAGTCAACTTCAGCCCCCGATCGTGTGGCCGATATCTTCCGGAGCCATATTCGGTTCCAACACCTTACCATCCTTAAACCAAATGACCCGACGGGTACAGCGGGCCACTTCTGGCTCGTGGGTCACCATGACTACGGTCATCCCACTAGCATTTAAATTACCAAAAATGTCTAAAATTTCGTGGGTCGTTTGGGAATCTAATGCGCCCGTGGGTTCATCCGCTAGCAATAGGACAGGATGGTTGACGATCGCCCGGGCGATCGCCACCCGCTGTTGTTGGCCTCCGGACAGCTGAGTCGGTTTGTTATTTAAGCGAGACTCCAACCCGACTTTCACGAGGGCTTCCTTAGCCCGCTCCCGTCGTTCTGCGGGAGGTACAGCGGCATAGATCATCGGCAGCATCACATTTTCCAAAGCGGTCAGTTGGGGGAGTAAATGGAACTGCTGAAAGACAAACCCTAGTTTTTGATTGCGAATGTGGGCTAATTCCTTGTCAGGCAACGTTGCGACCTCGACATTATCTAGATAGTATCGCCCAGAGGTTGGTTGATCGAGGCAGCCGATAATGTTCATCATGGTTGATTTGCCAGAACCCGATGCCCCCATGATGGAGCAATATTCACCGGCTTCGACCGTGAGATCAACGCCTGCTAATGCGTTTACCGTAATGTCCCCCATTCCGTAAACTTTAGTGATTTCTTCTAGTCGAACGATCGTGTTATTCATAACCGTTATTAATTGTGATGTTTAGAATTTATGAGTTTCATTGGTCAATGTGAACGATTGAGCAGACGTGACCAGTGATTGGATTCTCTGAGCAGTCCAGATTCAACATCAGGGCGATCAATTCTAGTTTTTTAAGCACTGCGTATTTTTTAAGCACTGCGTAACGCCACGATCGGATCAAGCTTAGCCGCCTGTCGTGCTGGAATCACCCCAAAAACTAATCCGATCGAACCTGACACACCCACCGCTAGGCCAATGGCCCCCGCTGATACTGCGGCTTTCAACGGTGTAAAGGTTGAAACTAGATAAATTCCACTCACCCCGACCAGCGTTCCCAACAGCCCCCCTGCGGCAGATAGCAGCACCGCCTCAATCATAAACTGCACCAAAATATCTGACTGCGCTGCCCCGATCGCCTTCCGCAAACCAATTTCCTGGGTTCGCTCCGTGACTGACACGAGCATAATATTCATAATGCCAATCCCACCCACGAGCAACGAAACCCCTGCGATCGCCGCCAACATCGCGGTTAAGCCGCCGGTAATGGTTCCCACAATGCGCAGAATATCCTTCTGGGTTTGGACCGTGAAATCATCTTCATTGACAATTTTGTGGCGGAGACGGAGTAAGTTGGTAATTTGAAATTCTGCCGCTGGAATACTTTGTTCATCCTTGGCTGAAATGGAAATGAAGGTCAAATCTAGGCCATAGGGGGAGGTTCGTCCTGTGAGGGATGTGGCACTCGTGGTGAGGGGAATGTAAACGGCATCGTCTTGGTTACTGCCTAGGAAGGAACCCTTTGCCTGCATCACTCCCACTACTTCAAAGCTGACGTTGCGGAGACGGATTTTTTTACCGATCGGAGACTCTTGGCCGAAAAAATTAGCCGCGACCTCTGAACCCAAGACCGCAATGCGCCGATTACGATTCAGATCATCCTCAGTTAAAAATCGCCCCTGGGCAACATCAAAATCTCGCACTGTCAAAAATTCCGGTGTAGTGCCGACGACTAAGGAACTGCGATTGCGGCCTCCATAGGTCAAGGTCAGTTGGCTTTGGCGTTGGGCGGCGACTTCGGCAACCGAGGGCACCTGGGTCGCGATCGCCTTCGCATCATCCCAAACCAAGTTTCTCGGTAATTGAGAGGTGCGTTGGCGGGCTGATCCGGAGCCGGGGGTGACAAACAAAACATTGGGGCCTAGGGATTCAAACTGTTCTGAAGCCAACCGCTGTGCCCCTTGCCCAATCCCAATCATAGCGATGACTGATGCATTGCCAATGATCATCCCCAACATCGTCAAGGCTGTTCTCAGCTTATTAGATGTTAGTGTTTTCGATGCCATTCCTAAACTTTCGACCCAGTCCATCCCCAATCTCCCTCAGTACTACTACCAATCCGTTGAATAGAAGGAATCTGTTGTGTGGCTTAACTTCCCGTTGTGAGTTGATTTTCAAGCTTTACTTATTCTGATCATCCTTCACAATTTGATCGAGTTTTTGCCCTTCCGGTAGCGAGACAAAGACCCGCTCCCCTGCGTTAATGCCATCCAGAATTTGGGTCTGACCTTCTTTTTTGCCATCGGCATTGCGCTTATCTTGGGTTGCCCCGATCGTCACCTGTTGGAACTTGGGCTTGCCTTTTTCATCGGGGACTAGGACTCCCGTTTTTCCGCGCTTCGTTACGATCGCCACCGTCGGTACCACTAACGCTTCGAGTTGTTTCCCGATAAACTCTAAATCGGCGTTCATGCCCGAGCGTAATTGGTCTTTTCCGGTGACTAACTTAATCCGCACTTGGAAAAATTTGACATCCCGCTCTTCGATCGCCTCCGGTGCAATTAACCGCACTTGCCCCTTAAATTTTTCTTCAGGGAACGCATCCACCATGATTTGGGCTTCTTGCCCCGGCTTAACTTGGCTAATATCCACCTCCGGCACCTTGGCAATCACCTCTAACTCACTGGCCAAGGCCACGATCGACGTTGAGGTTGCGCCGGTTCCTGAGGCAGATGCCTGGGTCGTTGGAGTCACAAAGGCTCCCACCGAAGCATAGCGCTGAGTCACCAATCCCGAAAACGGTGCCCGAACCACCGTATCCGCAATGCGATTTTCCACCGCCTTCAGTTGCGCGATCGCCGCCGCCAACTGGGCTTCTTGAATGGCAATATCCCCAGAACTTCCGGTCTGGTCTTGCTGATCTAACCGCTCTTGGTTGCCCACGACCTGCGCTTGGGCTTGGATCAATTGGGCCTTGGCTTGGGAAAACTGCGCCTTCGCCTGTCGGAGTAATTCGCGAGAATTTTGCTCTTTGCGAATAAATTCATCCAAGCTATTTTCTGAGATCGCACCTTCTTTCTGGAGCATTTCCTGGCGCTGGCGTTGGCGCGTGGCAAACTCTAGCTGCGACTGGGCATCCGCCACTTGACCTTCCGCCCGCACAATTTCGCCCTGAGACCGCAAAACTTCACCCTGAGACTTCCGCACATCGGCTTGCACCTGGCCCACGACTTCCGGTCGCACTGGATTTTGCAACTGGAGGAGCCGTGCCCGCGCTGCCTCTACATTGGCCAACGCCTGTTGTCGTTCCCGCTCTAAGTCCGACGAGTCCATGCGCGCAAGGACTTGCCCTTCCTGGACGTAGTCGCCCTGCTCAACCAACAACTCCATCACCCGTCCAGCACTCTTGGGACTGACGTTCACGGTTTGGCGCGGTGTGACGGTTCCACTGGCTTTGACCCGGAGCGTCAATTTTTCCGAAGCAACGGGTGTGGTTAATTTCTCGATGTCCAATGCCTTCGATCGGGGTTGTAAAGGCCCCAAACGGGCGATCGCGGGCACAGCAATCACAAGAACTACCGCCCCTGCTATCCACCAAACCTTGGGCGTCTTTTTGAGAGTGGTTAATGAAGGAATACGCATGTAGAGGCCCTTATGCTGGATGAGTGACTGAACCCAGAGAATGCTGTTTCAGAAATCTGCTGTTAGAAATGATAAGTAACAATATGTTAACTATCCTAATACAATTCTTAATGCAATCATGATTTCCTAACCCTTCTCCTTGCGTTGATCCTGCCACCTATCCTGCTATTAGGTTTGGGGACTCGGAGGTGAGATTGCGCTGAGATGATAGACAGAATAAATCGCGATCAATTCATGACGGAATGGATGCAAAGATTGCCGACCTTCGGAGTTGATTCTAGCGAAAGGAATGGGATGATGTCCGGGACTTTAGTCAGATCTTGCGTCAGATCTTTGCAAGCAGTTCTAGGACTTTGGTCATCCTGCTGGGAGGAGTGGTTTAAAAGAGGAGTGGTTTAAAAGCTGGCAAGGATGCTTGTGCAAGCTCGTCATGATAAAAGCTGCTTCTTGTGAAAGCGGGTTCTTGTCAAAGGGTGCGTCAAATTGCAACTGGATTTTTGCGACCTCTGCTTGCAACTGCTCTCACCCGTTTACAATGGGATTTCTCTGGATCCTCATCTAAATTGGGAGAGGTGAAAATTTAGATGGGGCAAACTTAGATGGGTCAGAGAAGTTTTCGGACTTTCGATCGGGATCACACATTGGAGAGGGATAGAAGTCAGTATCATAAGCGTAGGGATGCGGGCAGTCGGCAGCCTAGAGTTTCCTTGTCCAAAAATTCCCTGCAATCCTGTCTATAATGGTGCCCGACGACAGTACTACAGCCTTTTATAGAAAATTTTTCGATAAAAGTGCGGGAAACTGTACGGATCAACCAATCATCAGATTGCATTTTGTATCATGAAATCTTTCTGAATGAGTTGCTCTGCTAGTTGTTTCTTTGACTTTTCCAGAGTGGCCCCTTCAGATAGGATTCAGATCGAAGCATGTCTATGCTCTCCGCTTGTGACGATAGCCTATGAGTCCTGTGCCAAATCGACCTCAGCCACCTAAGTCGTCTGCATCTCAACCGAGTTCAACCGACGAGTCCTTGCCGATCTCCTCCGAGGAGATCACGTCTGCTAGCCCCGAAACTTCCCCGTCTGAAGCGGATAGCTCCGTGCCCAAGCTGGTGAAGCCGCCTGCTCGACCTGTCCGTCCGGTCGCCCCCCCGCCCGAACCTGATCCTCCTGCACCGGAACCCGTTGCGGCGGCTTCTGCTCCTCAACCAACTGAAAAGGTTGAGGGTAGTGTGGTGACCGCTACTGATGTGGATTCCGCTGCCTCCCCAGTTCTGGATGATTCTGACTTGTCTCGGATCCGTCCTATCCCCGCCCCCAGTGAGCCGATGCAGTATCGCGCGATCGGGCTAGTGCGAGGTTGCTATGCCCCCTCGGAGGAACAGTTCACCCGAGGAACCCTCACGACCAGTGATGGTACCGAAATTGAAGCCGTGTTGCTGGGACGGGTCATGAGTCTGGTGAAAAACCATCTCCCCCTAGAGCAACCGCACCTGTGGGTCGTCTATCCCCGCACCCGCGAACGGGAAGAGACCCTTCACTTGCAGATCGTGGGTGTGTGGGAGCCCGAAAATTTGAATCGCTCTGATGAAGACGAGGCGATCGGGGATGCTGACCTCCTGGGAGATGTTGAAGAGGCTGAAGACGGTGAAGAGATTGAAACCGTTGAAGAGGATACAGCGGTTGAAGATGAAGCAGCGTTGAATGCAGATGACGAACTGGCCTCTGCCAGTGCGGAGTCAGTAGCGGATGGTACTGATTTTAGTAACCGCCCCTATATTCCTTCCTCTGAAGTCGAGGATAACTATTTCTCTATCCGAGGAGAAGTTGTTTACCACGAGCCTGGGGATAAGCATATTGTTGTCAAAATACAACAAATGCTGAAGAAAAAGGTTAAGGGGGCTTCTTCCACGAAATTCTTTAAGCTCAACTTGGAAGGGAACTTAACGGGCAAAGTCTTGGGTTATTTCTGGGATCTCCATGTCCAGCGGGAAGGCCAAGCCTTAGTCATTCAGGAAGGTACCCAAATTGCCATGGTGATGCCGAAAAAACGCACCCAACGACCGGACGGTCGCGGCGGCTTCCGAAGAGGCGGCGGTGGCGGCGGCGGTGGTGGCCCTCGGCGTCCCGGTGGTGGCGGTGGTGGTGGCAGACCCGGATTTCGGAGTGGGGGTGGCCGCAGACCAGAAGGTAGACCGGAAGGTAGACCAGAGGGTAGACCTGCCGCACCCAGTCGGCGTGAACCCGGTGCAGCGCCTCCTCCAAAGCCAGTGATCAAAAAACGAGACCATAGTGAAACCGGTGGTTGATGACTCCTGTTTCTGAGCACAGCAGCCTAGTTGCTTGAAGACTGCAATCGCCTTCTACAGCAGCTAGGGGAATCCATAGGCAAGCCTGGGTCAGACTTGACCCAGGCTTCATCGTGCTTGGGGGTTTTCCTGATCTGAACACTCCCCCTCTGGTTGCTCTATTCTGGGTGCTCTATTACTGTGTTCTCTACTGCTGAGTCATCGATGCCTGTCACAAAGCCCACGATCGCCCCTAGGAGTTCTGCGGGAGCATCCGATCGCATCAAGTGACCACTCGTTTCGAAGATTCGTAACACGGCTCCGGGGATCAGTTGGGCGATCTCTTCGGAAAACTCTGGCGCACAAATCCAGTCATGGCGGGCACCCAAGACTAGGGTCGGAGCAGTAATGTTGGGTAACTCTGGCCGCAGGTCAAAGGTGCGTAGAAAGCCGCCAAAGGCTGCATTAATTGCATCCACCGAAAAAATGGTTCGTCCGCGTCCCGCAGCCCCCTCTGCTGTCTGAGGCTTTTGGGAATAGAGGGGAGCCATGACTTGGAAATATTCCGCGAGTTGCGCTTCTGTTTCAAATTCCGCCTTCCAGAGGCGATCTGCCATCTGCTGTTGCTCCGGGGTGCCCCGCATCGCCAAAATCGCCTTAGCCCGGTCTAGGAAGCCGCAGTGGGCAGCAGTGGCATAGACAATCAGGTAAGCAACGTTCTGGGGATAGCGGGCCGCATAGGCCATGGCTACCATGCCCCCGTAGGATCCTCCAACCACGACAATTTTTGCGAGGCCGAGATATTGGCGCAGGGCCTCCAGATCTTCCACGTTGTTGTCCAGTGTGTAGGTCGATCGATCGCCCCTCGCCGATCGCCCTTGGCCTCGATGATCGATATACACCAGCTGGAGGTGATGGGCAATGGCGGAAAAGGTGGGTTTGTAACTCGTATGATCTGCCCCCGGCCCGCCATGGAGCAAAAAGGCCACGGGTTTCTCCCGCATTTGATCGCCCTCAGGAACGAGGCCCGCACCTTCCACATCAAAGAAGATTTCCGTATCCCGAATTTTGGCTCGCATCGCTAGTTTTTTCCCTCAATTCTCGCAATACTCCACCCTTGAAGCCCTAGGCTTTAGTTCCCTCGCATGTCTTGGGGAATAAATACCCGATCGCGGGGAAGCTCTGCAACGGGATCCGTCAGAAGGAATTGCCCATTTTGGATCCAAGACTTCAGTTCGATCGCCACTTGTCGGGAGAGGTACAAACTCGCCAAGGGCGCAACCCGTACCAGCTTGCCATCAATACTCAGCTTGCCAGACTTAAGTTGGGCATAGCTTACCAGCCCAAAGGTGGGTCGGACTCGGCGCGGAATCGAAAAATCCACGACCGGCGCGACCAGATCCTTATCCTGCACGGCACAGTGGGCCACCACCTCTTCCGTCAGTACGGGCAGTGGAATGCCGACCCCCAGCATGACCGATGCCCCATAGCCCTTGAAATAGCAGCCCCTGACCCACCGGGTATCCATTTGTTTCGCATCTCCAATCAACGCGAGGGTCGCCGCAGGGCCGATCGGCGTCTCGTTGGGCAATCGTTTCTGTAACGGAAAATGCTGCGTTCCTTCCCACGTGACATAGCCAATTCCCCCGCCCAGAAAAATTCGGGTGCCAATCCCCACGAGTTGCAGCTTGGGATCATTCAGTAACGGGGAAATGGCACCGGGGTTGGAGTACACCGCATTGCCCAATTGAGGTTGCAGCGTCCCCAGGTAGGTATAGAGCGGGCGCTCTCCCCCGTTCACGCCGACAATGAAGTTTTGGTAGAGGTTGCGGGGATTGAAGAGATAGAACTGGTTAATCCGATCGCGATGAATCGTGGTTTCAAAGGAACTCCGGGGATAACAGTCCGTTACCTGGCCGATCGCCCGCAAGCTCACTGATTTTCCCGCAATCAGATCCTCGATCACATGACCGCCCCCTCGGTAACGCCGATTGGGATCCCGTGATTCTTCCTCAATGTTGTCATTGGCGCTGCCGTACTCCGCTAATTGGCTGGCTCCGAGATATAAATCTACGGCCCCAAAACCCGAATAGGCTGGTACGCCATCGACCCAACATTGGCGAATCTTAATTGGTGGATCCGTTTGCCCCAGGTTTAAAATTGCGCCAGAGGACTCCATCGGTTCAAAGGTGCCCGTCGTCACCACATCGACTTCCTGGGCGGTTTGAGCGACACCCACTTCGGCCACGCGGGCTTTGAGTTCTTCGACGGTGAGGACAGCGGCCTTGCCTGCCTGAATTTTTTCGTTGATTTCGGGGATCGATCGCATGCCAATCCTGGCCTATTGCCTAGCTGATGAGTAGTGCCCCCATTATCCCCCACGGACTCCGGAGCGCTGGCTATCCAGCCGATCGAAAAAAAATTCAGAAAATGTTTGACAAACCCCTGGATAGTCTGCCATTATAGATTTCGTCGAGAGGCCGCGAGGCCGAAGACCACAAGGGACTGTAGTTCAATTGGTTAGAGCACCGCCCTGTCACGGCGGAAGTTGCGGGTTCGAGCCCCGTCAGTCCCGTAGAAAATTTGGAAAACTTGATTATAAAACTGATGTAGCAATTACTTGCTTATTAGGTTTTATTCTTGGTAAAGCGATGTCTAACTGGTCGCCGCTGAAATTCCTGTTGCCTCTGTTCTTAGCAATTTTGCTGGGTTTGGGGATTTATGGTGTGCAGGCCCAGCGGGTTCATGAACTGGTGTTGGCTGCCGGATCGCCATCTGGGGAAAGCTATCTCCTTAGCCGCGCGATCGCCCAAGCCGTTGCTAAAAATCATCCCAATCTTCAAATTAAGGTTATCTCGACCTGTGGCAGTGCCCAGAACTTAGACCTCTTGGAATCGGGTAAGGTGGCCCTCGCAACGTCTCAAGCCGATATTCCCGCGAGTTCTAATGCCCGATCGATCGCGGTGCTCTATCGCGATATTTTCCAACTGGTTGTGCAGCCTAACTCAACTATCCACCACATTACGGACTTAACCCATCAAACCATTGCGCTCCAAGCTGACAGTGGAGAACAGCGATCGTTTCAGGAAGTGACCCAATATTATGGGTTGGATCCAGTTGATTTACAAACTACCCCTTGCCAACCGCCGCTCAGCGATCGTGCCGATGGCTTTGAAACCCGCCAAGCTGACGGGGTGTTCCGGGTGCGAACGTTGGGTAATGATTACATTGAAAAGCTAGTGCGGCAATTTCATGGGCAGTTAATTCCGATCGAACAAGCGGATGCTCTGCAAATTCATAACCCGGCCTTTGAAACGGCCACTATCCCTCAGGGAGCCTATCAAGGGAATCCTGCGATTCCAGCCCAGCCTTTACCGACCGTTGCTGTTAAACGTCTTTTGCTCGCGAGTAAGACGCTGGATAAACGCTGGGTGCGCCAAATTACCCAAACCTTGGATGAGCACCGTTTGGATATTGCTAATGCCCTGCCTCCAGAACACAGTCAATTGCGATCGCTCGTGACTAACATTAGCCAGCCCAGTAATGCCATTGGCACTGGAATTCCGATGCATGTGGGTGCCCGTGCCTATTACGATCGCAATAAGCCTACGTTGTTCTCGTTTATTCTGGAAAATGGGTCAACGTTTGTCACCTTAGGTACCCCTGCGATCGCGGCGATGCTTTGGATTTGGCAACGCTTTCTAGAACGCTGGCAGCAACAACAGAACTTGGCTGAGGATTATATTCGTGAAGCGACTCAAGCAATGGCTGAGGAAACCGAGGTAGATCCCAAACTACGACAAAAAATACTCCGGGATAAGCTCTTGAAGTTGGAGCAACAATTTAACCAAGCTGCGACGGCATTGGTTAACGAAGCGATTTCCCAGGAATCCTTTCGGACATTCAATGAAGCTTACACGACGACTAGAACCGTTCTAGATCGCCGAATAGCCCAAGCATCGGAAGAATTAGCCGATCGTTACATTGCACAGTTAGTCAATCTATCCCAGCGATCGACCCTGCCGACCCCACCGCCATCAACCCAAGCTACGTCGTCTAATCCAGTCGCTTCTAGTACTACTCAAACAGTTCACCAGCAGGAACTTGCTCAAATTCTGGAAGAAATTGAAACCAGTTTGCTCAATAAAGAGCTGTCTCAAGAATCGTTCCGCACTTGCCTAGACGCCTATCGCCTCGCCTGGGAAAAGATTTAACAATTTCCTAGGTCTACGGTGAATCATGCCCTGATTGCTCAATGGGGTGTCTCAATGGGGGCTCGATCCTAGGGCTGTGTTGTTCAAAACTATGTTGTTCAAAACTGTGTTGTTCAAAACTATGTTGTTCAAGCAATTGAATGGCACGAAACCAGTAGTATGCTTCTGATTTTCCTGGTCGGCCAAATCTCGCTTTGGCTACCCATTGTTCTGCGGCTTCACGATCGCCCTGGAATAAATCAATTAACTTCTGTTGTAATTCTGGTGATGCTGGGGGCCGATCGCGCAATGCTTGAAAGCGACTTTTTCCTAAAAGAACGCGCAAATTGGCTGAATGCTGTGAATGTTGTTTTTTAGGAGTTGTACTCCCCAACCATTGAACTGTAACAATACCAATGGCAACTCCAATCAAAATGCCAATTAATAGAACATTCAGCATAATTTTAATCAGTGATCTGATGACTAAAATATCTTCAATGTTAATTTGAAAAATAACACTAGAAAGATAAAAGGACAGGTATGACCCTGTCCCCTAAGTACAAACATTTCATTGAAAAAGACACCAGGTCAGGTAATGCGGTAATACTTGGAATTCTGATGGGATTAAATCCGATCGCCTTACACCCGACCACGTAGCATTTGCGCCATTTCGTTGACCTTCGGAGCCATTTCCAGCGCCACTTCTTCCGTAATCCGCCCTTCTTCGTACAGCTTGTAGAGCGATTGGTTCATTGTACACATGCCGTCAAAGCCGCAACGGGCAATCACACCTTCAATTTCATCCAGTTCACCCCGACGGATGTAGTCTCGAATGGCATCGGTGTTAATCATGATGTCGTGGAAAGCAGCCCGCTTGCCATCCGTCGTCCGACACAACCCTTGGGCAATCACTGCAATTAACGATTCTGCCAACGCAACACGCATTGCTGGTTGTTCTTCCGGTTGATACAACCCTAAAACCCGTTCAATGGTTTTGACAGCACTGTTGGTGTGCAGGGTTCCCATCACCAAGTGCCCGGTCTGGGCCGCTTTTAGAGCCGTATTCACCGTTTCCTTATCCCGCATTTCCCCCACCAGAATCGCGTCGGGGTCTTCCCGTAGGGCTGCTTTCAGCGCGTTGTCAAACTTGAGGGTGTTAATGCCAACTTCCCGGTGCTTAATCAAGCATTTTTGGCTGGTATGCACAAATTCGATCGGATCTTCGATCGTAATAATGTGCTTTGGCATTTCCTTATTCATGTAGTCAATCATCGCTGCCATCGTGGTTGACTTACCGGAACCCGTTGGCCCCGTCACCAAAATCAACCCCTTATGGTAGTGACAAATATCTTTGAACACAGGTGGCAGATTTAACTGCTCCATGGTCAGGATTTTCAGGGGAATCAAGCGCATGACCATACTGGGGCCATGGAGCGCATCGAAAATATTGATCCGAACCCGTGCAAACTCGTACTGGGTTGCCCCGTCATAATCTAGGGTTTTCTCAAATTTCTCAATGTCTTCTTCACTGAGAACTTCGCGCATCCAACTATAGAACGTTTCACGATCGGTCACAGGCCAATCCGTCGGCTCCATTTGTCCGCGATCGCGATAACGGGGAATTTCGCCCACGCCTAGGTGAACATCGGAATAGCCTTTGTCAAACGCCCGCCGAACAATTTCCGCTAAGGTTGGTGAGCCATTCTGAGGCCGTGCAGATTGGAAGGGCGAGGCCGCTGCCCGGTGCTTCGCGGGGGGATTCATGGCGGTAGAGTCCCCATTCGCCTTAGCTGGCTCCGGAGGCGCACTGGGGACAGCTTTAACTTCTGTTGCCTGGGTCTGGGTTGAACGATCGTACTGAGAACTGGTGACAATTCCCGTCGCGTCGGTCGAGGGTGGCATGACCCGAGTGGACTCCGGTTCCATAACCACCGTTGTCCCGCCTGGACGCATGGGGGGAGGGGGGGCCGGAGGAACCCGTGGAGCGGGAGGAGGCGTAATGGATGGGCGCTGAGATTCTGGTGTCATAGGTACTCTGGTACGATAGAACCCTAGATACGATCGCGAAAAATCAAGAAAAAGATTCCATAGATACAAGATTTCCCAGAGTCGCATCCAAAGTATCAAGCGTGCCCCGAATTAGTTTGCGTTATGACTTCTCAGAATTGGTATATCGTTCGGCAATCCACAGGCCATTGTGAGATCGTGACAGAGTCTGATCTCCATGGCGATCCGGCTGACTATGAATCCCTTGAAAGTGAGACGCCTGAAAGGGGCTCCCCAATGAAGCGCTGGGGGCCGTTGAGTTCCCGGAATGAAGCAATTGCCAAACGAGTTGGCCTCATCCGATCGGGCCAATGTAAGCCAAGCTAGCGATTGCCCAGTCCATTTTTCACGCTAAAACTAGTTCCCAGTCTAGATTAATTGTTATTGAATTAATTGTTAGTTGAGGCGTCATTCGTTGATGAACTGGTTTTCGATTCCGCCGATCGGACGGGTTTCTTAGCAGTGGCTTCTTCAGTCAACGTTTGTAAGGCTTTCGCGAACTGAGGATCCGCAGGGGTACCAATTTTGTCGCGATCGCGGATTAACTCCTTCTGTTGTGCTTCGGTCAGTTTGATTTCCACATCGGGGTCGATGCCATGCTTGTTAATATCTCGTCCCAGAGGCGTGAGATACTTGGCGATCGTCACCGCTAAACCGGATTCGCTGGAATCGGCCCGTAGCTCCCGCACTGACTGCACCAATCCCTTGCCAAAGGTTCTTGTCCCAATCACCTTGGCGCGCTTATTATCCTGGAGCGCCCCGGACAGGATTTCACTGGCACTGGCTGATCCGCCATCCACTAACACTACCAAGGGCTTATTGGTTAAGGCAGAATTATTAGCTAATTGCCGATCGGATTCGCCCTGGCGATCCACCGTAGAGACGATCGCCCCTTCCTGGAGCCACATGCGGGCAATTTCCACGCTGGCGTTGAGCAATCCCCCCGGATTCGATCGCAGATCCAAAATGTAACCGGAGACTTTCTTCTGCTCTAGCTTTTGAATCGCGTCCCGCATTTCCCGAATGGCTGGGGCACTAAATTGCACGAGACGAATGTAGCCGACATCCCCGCTTTTGGACGGCTGCACCGAGAAACGAACGGGATGAATTTCGATTTTATCTCGACGGAGCTTATAGTCTAGGATTTGGCTCCCGCGCTGAATCGTGAGAATGACTTCCGTGCCAACGGTGCCTCGAATTAAGGTGACTGCCTTATTGACATCCATGCCTTCCGTGGATTGGCCATCAATTTTGACAATGATGTCCTTGGAGAGGATACCCGCTTTGGAGGCTGGGCTGCCTTCGATCGGAGAGACGACGGTGAGCTTCTTGGTTTTCTCATCCGCCGCCAACTGAATCCCCACCCCGGTTAATTCCCCCGAGGTGTCAATTTTCATGTTTTTAAACTCTTGGGGATCCATGAAGCGAGTGTAGGGATCCTTCAGCAGCTTCAGCATCTCACGAACTGCTTTGTAGGCATCCTCTTTTGTGGCGTAATTACGATCGAGATAGTCCCGCCGCACAGCTTTCCAATCGTTTTGATTGAAGGTGCCATCCACATAGGTATTGTCGATGATCTGCCAAACCTCATCCACAATTTCCTTAGAGCTATCTTTCAATAAAAAGGCAGATCCCTTAGAAAGATGGATTCCCGCGCCGGTAATGGTCACGGCACTGATGGTGATCGCAGTGGTACCTAAAACCAGTGCACGTTTTGTCAAAACCATGGCAATGGGACTCTAAGGAAGGACTGAAAAACTGTGTTCAATCTAGCATAGCGAAGAATCTGAGTGCATGCTGTGAAAATTGTGCCAAGTAGGCACGCCCCCAGGGGATGCGCAAAAAAAGATTACAAAAAAAGCGGGGGATTGGCCCGCTTTGTCAGTAACTATCAGTAACTATTTGATCAGCTTGATCAGCAACTAACTGCTTGATTAGCCACTAACTGTGCTTCAGTTCAGGTTGAGTGGGTGACCTAGGGATCAATCCAGCGACCATCGGCTTGAATCAAGGCAATCAATTCCTGCACCCCTTCTGCTTCAGGAACGCGCTTGATTTCCTCGCGGCCTCGGTATAGGGCGATCGTGCCGGCCTGCTTGCCGACGTAACCGTAGTCCGCATCGGCCATTTCCCCAGGGCCATTGACGATACAGCCCATGACGGCAATGTTCAACCCAGTCAGGTGGTTCGTGGCTTCCCGTACCTTTTGCAGCACTTCTTGCAGGTTAAATAGTGTGCGACCGCAGGAGGGGCAGGCGACATATTCCACCATGGTGCGGCGCAATCCCAGGGCTTGCAAAATGCCGTAGCATACGGGGATTTCTTTTTCGGGATCTTCCGTTAGGGAAACGCGAATCGTATCGCCGATGCCTTCCGCCAACAGGGTGCCGATCCCCGCTGTGGACTTAATCCGGCCATATTCGCCATCCCCCGCTTCCGTAACACCGAGATGCAACGGATAGGCCATGCCCAGCTCATCCATGCGTTTCACCATGAGGCGGTTTGCCGCCAACATGACGGGGACTTTAGACGCCTTGAGAGAGAGTTCTATATTGTAGAAATCAAGGGATTCGCAGATGCGGATGAATTCCAATGCTGACTCTACCATTCCTTCCGGAGTGTCGCCGTGGGTAAATAACATCCGTTCTGCCAGGGATCCGTGGTTGACCCCAATTCGCATGGATTTGTTCTGCTCCCGCAGGGTCGTCACGAGCGGTTCTAGGGTTTCCCGAATTTTCTGGCCAATGTCGTCAAATTCTTCACGGGTGTATTCTGTGCGGCCTTCCTGGGGCTTTTCAAACACGTAGAGACCTGGATTGATCCGCACGTTATCCACATGCTTTGCGGCTTCTAGGGCGATCTTTAAGCCGTTGTGGTGGACATCGGCGACCAGGGGAACGGGTTGGTAGGTTTTGAGCAACTGGGCTCGGATTTCCTCCATTGCCTTCGCGTGGGCCATGCTGGGGACGGTGACCCGGACGATTTCGCATCCAATTTCATGCAGGCGACGAATGGCGGCAACCGATCCCTCTACGTCGAGGGTGTCTTCATTAATCATCGATTGCACTGCTACCGGGTAGCCTCCGCCGATCGTGATGCTGCCCACAGGCACTGCGCGGGTTTTGCGACGATGAATGGTGGTGTCCGTGGAATATTGGCTGACCGATGTCGCCGTTGCAATGGGATTGGGCAAGGTTTGCATACGCTGTCTATGGGTGTCTTACAGCAAAGGGAACGGAATCTTTCCTGTTTTCAAGATTGCCATAGAAAGGGCGTTTTTGCCTGCGTTAAGCAGCACAGTCGAACTTTTTTTGTCACGATCGCGACGATCGGGCCTTGGCGCGATCACGCCCATTGAGGGGAGTTGATGGTGAATGTGGGGGTACGGGTAAACGTGGGGTACGGGTAAACGTGGGGTACGGGTAAACGTGGGGGGATTCCTAGGCAGCGGCCAGGGATGCTTTCAGGTCTACCTGCAGCCGAGATTCCTGCTGAACCAAGCCCTTCATGGCAGCGGACTGCAACTGCATAAAGGCTGCCCGATCGTCTTCGTCATACTTGTGACTCAAGAGGAGCCGTAGTTTTTCTTCGGCTTCGATCGAAAGTAACCCTGTTGCCAAAGCCTGTTGAACAATTTCACGGATACTGGTCATAGCAACACCCCAAGCACAATGGATAGGACAAAATTAGATCAATGACTAAAAAATTGGGACTTAAAGACTGATTGCTGGAAAATCTAATTGCCGAAGGGACTCAAGGTTCCAGCCATTTTCAAGAAGCGATGGAGCGAACAGACGTTTCATCTACGTAAAGTCTCTGCACGGTAGCCCGATCAGGATAATCCGATGGAGAGTTGCTTCAAATCTTGACAGTCAGTGATTTCAGGAAATTCTTTGATAAGTATGTACAGATATACGGTGTAAACCCTCCCAAATTTTATAAAACAGACTACAAAATTGTAGAGATTTTGAGGATTTGGCAATGTTTCTAGAATATATTCCATGATTTCCCGATAAAACCTGAAACTGTCTCAGCTAGAAACTTTTGAGCTGCAACAATTTCTGGGCTCAGCACCATGGCTGTGGTCGGTAGGGTCTGCGAGAAATTCAGCAAGAGTGATAGGTTGGTATAGCACCCATTCAGTTTCATAGGTTTCTTTTTTTGTGGGCATTCTGACGCTGCGATCGATTCAAAAAGACTTTGGAATTAAGGAAGTATTGCGGGATGCCAACTTCAGCTTGGAGCCGAGCGATCGGGTGGGCCTAATTGGCACCAATGGTTCAGGAAAATCCACGCTGTTGAAAATGATTGCGGGACTTGAACCCGTCGATGGTGGGACCATCGAGTTTCAAAATGGCCTGCGCGTGGTCTATCTGCCCCAACAACCGCCCGTGGACGAGACTCGAACGGTACTGGAGCAGGTCTTTGCAGATAGCGGAGACAAAGCATCGTTGGTGCAGCAGTATGAGGAACTCTCGGAGCAGTTAGCCAAGGTCGGGCATCACCCCGATTTGCTTAACCATGATCAACTTATGGGGCGACTCTCCCAAGTTATGCAGGAAATGGATCGGGTGGGTGCCTGGGAATTGGAAACCAAGGCCAAGATCATCCTGAGTAAATTGGGGATCCAAGATTTTGAGGCCAAGGTCGGTGATTTATCCGGCGGGTACCGTAAGCGGATTGCGATCGCGACGGCGCTGTTAGCGGAACCGGATGTGCTGCTGATGGATGAGCCGACGAACCATTTAGATGCGGATTCGGTGGATTGGTTACAGAGTTACCTGGCGCGGTACCGGGGGGCGTTGTTGCTGGTCACCCACGATCGCTACTTTCTGGACAAGGTGACCAACCGCATTCTGGAAATCGATCAGGCGGATTTATATCCCTACGACGGAAACTATTCCTACTACCTAGAAAAGAAATCAGCCCAAGAAGAATCCGCTGCCAGTTCCCAACGCAAGTTTGCGGGGGTGCTGCGGCGGGAGTTGGAATGGCTCAAGCGAGGCCCCAAGGCGCGTAGCACCAAGCAAAAAGCTCGCATCGATCGCATCCAAGCCATGCGGGAAACGGAATTTAAACAAGGCCAGGGCAAGGTGGACATTTCCACCGCTGGACGGCGCATTGGCAAAAAGGTGATTGACCTGGCGAAGATTAGCAAAGCCTACGGCGATCGCACGTTGATCAAAGATTTTTCCTACGAGTTCAGCCCCGAAGACCGCATTGGCATCATTGGCGGCAATGGCGCAGGCAAATCGACGCTGATGAATATCATCACGGGGCGCGTTCAACCGGATGCGGGCACGGTGGAGATCGGCAGTACGATTCAGTTTGGCTATTTTGACCAGCACTCCGAGGATTTAGACAGCGGGATTAACAATAATCAACGGGTCATTGACTACCTCAAGACGGTGGCGGAGTTGGTCAAGACGGCGGATGGCTCGGTGATTACGGCGTCGCAGATGTTGGAGCGCTTTTTATTCACGCCGAATCAGCAGTATGCACCGATCGGGAAACTGTCTGGGGGCGAGCGGCGGCGGCTCTTTCTGCTGCGGGTGTTGATGGCGGCCCCTAATGTGTTGATTTTGGACGAGCCGACCAATGATTTGGATGTGCAAACGTTGGCGGTGTTGGAGGAATACCTAGAGGACTTTAAGGGCTGTGTGATTGTGGTGTCCCACGATCGCTATTTCCTCGATCGCACGGTGGATTCGATTTTTGCCCTGGAACCGGGCGGCAATATCAAACGCTATCCCGGCAACTATTCCGTTTATCTGGACTACAAAAAAGATGAAGTGAACGAAGCGGAGGCGATCGCGCCAGCCAAGGGGAAGGTGGAGGCGGTCGGCAGCGATCGGGCAGAAGCCGCAACGCCCAACGCTCCGACGACTAGCAAATCAGCGGATAAACCCCGGAAGCTGTCCTACAAGGAAAAGCGGGAGTTTGAACAACTGGAAACCGACATTCCTAAAATGGAAGCGGAAAAGGCTGAGATTGAAAAAATGCTGTACGAAAATCCTCCAGCGGGATACAGCGAAGTGCAACAGTTATCGGAACGGTTGGCCTTTCTCAATACGGAAATTGAGCGTTGTACAGAACGTTGGCTGGAGTTAGCGGAGTTTGCATAGCGCGAGTGCAATAAACAAAATTGTCCCCCACAAATCCCCTGTACTGGGACGCAGAATTCACTTTCGGGGGGTGTCGGGGGAGTAGAGTCCCCTGACATGGCAGGGGGGCGGGGAGAAGTTCCCCGATCTTTGCTGCGTAGCAGCCCCGACGATCGAGCCGCACCACGCAAAGCGATCGAGCTAAGGAGTGGCGGGCGGGAGTTCCAGGGCGATCGCCCCCAGTTTACCTACACGGAAATCATTGAGGATCAGTTTGGCCGATCGATCCTTGCTGCCGTGGAATTTTAAATCCGCGAGGTCTTGCACAAAGTCTTCACCGGTGATGTCGCTGGCGTTAATTTCGTAGCGATCGGTGAGCGGTTGTTCTTGGTGCTGCGTTTTCAGCAAATCGATGAAATGGGCTGCAATCCGCTGGTGGTCGTAGGCCGCTTCACCGATGTCGTCACAGATTGCCAATTTAATGGCCGCATCTTGGTCATCCAGCTTGTTGGGCAACACCCCCGGTGCATCTAACAATTCAATTTGGTCGGAAATTCTCACCCAGCGCAGTGCCCGCGTCACCCCTGCCCGTCGTGCACTGTCCACTACCCGCTTGCCCAACAGGCGATTGATAATGGCTGACTTGCCCACATTGGGAAAGCCAATGACCACACAGCGGATGGGACGCGGTAACATTCCCCGTTCCTTGCGGCGGCGATTGATGGCGGCTCCGGCTTGCTTGATGGCTCCGGCCAGTTCCTTGATCCCCCGTCCGCCGTGACCATCGGTAAATTGCGGCGAAATGTCGTTCTCCTTCAGCCAAGCTTGCCACTGTTGCCGGGTTTCATCGGGAATCATGTCCATGCGATTCATTACCAGCACCCGTCCCTTGGTGCCAATCCACTGGCCCACATTGGGGTGATGGGTGGCAAAGGGAATGCGGGCATCGCGCACTTCCAACACCACATCCACTTTTTTGAGTTGATCGGTGAGGAGCCGTTCGGCCTTGGCAATATGGCCGGGATACCATTGAATCGGAGGTGTGGACATTTTGAATAGACTCGGCAAGCTGGGCGAAATTACCATGCGGGATGGCAGTCTTTTAGCGTATCAGCTTATCGATCGTATCCAGCGCCCTTCTGCCTTGGGGAGATCGAACTAGAAGCGATCGAAGTTGTGGTTCAGGCGGCATCCAACAGCTGTGAAAATTGTGAGCAATCCCCCCAATAACCTGATTTGAGGAGCACCTAACTGGTAGAAATGTTCTACACTCAATAATCTGCCCCATCCATTTTTAGGATCCTCCATTACAATGTCTGCTAATCTGCCTGCTGATCTCATCGATCCGCACAGCCTTTGGAGTCTGTGGGTGCCGCTGGTCTTACTCAGCACGATCGCCGCCGCTGCGATTTATTTCTCCCGAATTAAACTTCGCTAATCTAGCCTCCTTCTTCATTCGTCCACAATTCGTCCACCCCTTATCGTTTGGCAGGTCAATTCATGGCTCTTTCCCTAGCGCGGGACGCGATCGCATTTTTGATTGACTTAGCAGAAACGGGAGAAATTGATCCCTGGGATGTCAATGTCATTGATGTCATCGATCGCTTTTTGAATGACCTATCGCCCTTTGCCGCCAATAATCGCAACCAGTACGAAGCCAACCTGTCCCAATCCGGCCAAGCCTTTCTCTACGCCTCCATGCTGCTATTGCTCAAGGCCGACAGCATGAATCCGACGGCGCAACCTGCCGACGATGGCCTCTTGGAAGAGGGGGAATTTTTTGACGACGACAGCTTGGGACTCGCGGCCTTGCCCATGAATTTGGAGCGTCGGTTGCGCCGCCGTGCCGTGGCCCAACCCCCTAAACGGCGACGGGTGACCTTGCAGGAATTGATCGACCAACTGGAAATCATTGCCGCTGCCCTAGAAGAAGGCCCCCGCGAACGCAAAAAAGTCCGCCGTCCCAAACCTCACTCCCGATCGCAGGCCATCCGCACGATCGCCCAACTGGCCCACCAGGAAAATCTGACGGAAATGGCCGTCATGCTGGAGGAATTTTTTGTTGAACATTGGGATACCCTATCGCGGGGTCAGGACTGGATCGACTTTGATTTGCTGCTGGAATTTTGGCTAGCGACCCGAGCACAGAGTTCAGAACAACTCCACCGCCACATTGTCACCGATGAACGAACCCACGAACGGGTGGGTGTGTTCTGGGCGTTGCTGTTGCTCACGTCCCAGTCCAAGGTGGAACTGTCCCAGGAATCGTTCTATCAAGATCTGCGGGTGCGCACTTTGCTGCAACTGCGCGATGTCAACCTGGAAGAAGCCATGGCGGTGGCTCTACCGGATTAGTGGCCCGATCACACATAGTTTTATGCCAATCTATGCAAATAAGTTGCAAATAAGTTGCAAATAAGTATTGATTGAGGGTTTTTATCCCCCCTCCATCGCCTACTTTTTTAGATATCCTTAAAAGATGGCCTTAATAGAGTCTTTATACTTTCGTGAAGGCCAAATCTTATCTGGGTACTTTACAATTGGCGAGGATTCTAGAGAAATGTTACACAACTTTCAGGAATCCTGGCAGCGTAATGGGAAATCATTTGATTGGTGTTGGTTGAGAGAGATAAATCTATGAAAGCCATGATTCTGGCCGCAGGTAAAGGAACACGGGTGCGCCCCATCACTTACACTGTGCCTAAACCGATGATTCCGATCCTCCAAAAGCCAGTGATGGAGTTTCTGCTTGAATTGCTGAAACAGCATGGCTTTAACCAAATCATGGTGAATGTCAGCCACTTAGCCAAGGAAATTGAAGGATACTTCCGAGATGGCCAACGGTTTGGGGTGGAAATTGGCTACTCCTTTGAAGGGCGGATTATTGATGGAGAATTGGTGGGTGAAGCGGTAGGATCCGCTGGTGGAATGAAGCGGATTCAAGATTTCCACCCCTTCTTTGACGATACCTTTGTGGTGCTCTGCGGGGATGCCTTGATTGACTTGGATTTAACCAAGGCCGTGCAGTGGCACCGGGAAAAAGGCTCGATCGCGACCATTATTATGAAAACAGTGCCCCGCGAAGAGGTGTCTAGCTATGGGGTGGTGGTGACCGATGAAACGGGTCGGATCAAAGCTTTCCAAGAAAAACCCTCCGTGGAAGAAGCTCTCAGCACAGACATCAACACTGGGATTTATATTTTTGAACCTGAAATTTTAGATTACATTCCCTCCGGTGAGGAGTATGACATCGGTGGGCAGTTGTTTCCAAAATTGGTGGAAATGGGGGCTCCTTTCTACGGGTTGCCCATGGATTTTGAATGGGTAGATATTGGGAAGGTTCCAGACTATTGGCATGCAGTGCGGGCTGTCCTCAATGGCGAAGTGAAAAATGTCTCGGTGCCGGGTCGGGAGGTGCGGCCTGGGGTCTACGCGGGGCTGAATGTGGCTGTGAACTGGGATAAGGTCAATATTCAAGGCCCGGTGTATATCGGGGCGATGACCTGTATTGAAGATGGGGCGACGATTATTGGCCCGTCAATGATTGGCCCGAACTGCTGGGTGTGCAGCGGTGCTACGGTTGATAACAGTGTGATCTTTGATTATTCCCGGTTGGGGCCAGGGGTGCGGTTGGTGGATAAACTGGTGTTCGGTCGCTATTGTGTGGACAAAACCGGGGCCACGATCGATGTGCAGGCGGCGTCCTTGGACTGGTTGATTACCGATGCACGGCAACAGATGCCCACGGATCCTTCGATCGAACGACAGGCGATCGCGCAGTTACTCGGTGTCGAGGATCAACTGGCTCAACTATAGGTGATGTCGTTAGCGTTAGCTCCTATTTTGTATGACCTTCCGTGAGCGTGTCGCATCTTACCTTGAGGATATCGAAACCCCGATCGGGCGAGTCGTCAATCTGCTGATTACCGGATTGGTTTTGCTGTCCTCAGCGATTTTTGTGGCAGAAACCTATGCTCTCCCAGAATCTGTTAAACCTTGGCTAGACCAGGGTCAAATGGCGATTCTGGGATTGTTCGTGTTGGAGTATGGGTTGAGATTTTGGTGTAGCGATCGCAAAGTTAAATTTGTTTTTAGTATTTACTCCATCATTGACTTACTGGCGATCGTGCCATTTCTGTTGGGAAATTCCAATGGGGGCTTTTTGCGAATTTTCCGTTGGATTCGGATCCTGCGGTTGATTCGCTTTTTTGGAGGGAAAACGATCTTTGGCTATGTCAGTAGCGAAGATGTTGCGATTTTTACTCGAATTCTCTTTACGATTTTTTCGATTATTTTTGTCTATGCTGGTTTGATTTACCAGGTTGAACACACAAGTAATCCCCAAGCGTTTGCAACGTTTTTAGATTCGATTTATTTCTGCGTTACAACGATTACTACGGCTGGCTTTGGTGATATTACGCCGATTTCCCAAATGGGACGGTTCTTGACGATTTTGATGAGTATTACGGGATTGATCTTTATCCCTTGGCAGTTGGGCGATTTAGTCCGGCGGCTGGTGAAGACAGGGGATCAAGTGCAAATCATCTGTCGGCAGTGCGGTTGGTCAATTCATGATGCCGATGCAAGGTTTTGTAAGGTCTGTGGAACGGAGTTGCCCGTGAGTTCTCCTAGCCCAGAACCGCTTGTGTCGGATGGAGAACCTGAGTTGGATCTGCCCCGCGATCGCGCCTATCCCAAGGCTGTTGCGACGCAGAATAGCAAGGCTTCGGTCCATTCGACGATCGCGCCGTAGGTGTCCCCGGTTTGGCCGCCGAGTTTGTGCTGTAACCAGGCTCCGGTGAGGTAGGCGGTGAGGGGGCCTGCGATCGTGAGGCCCAGGGCTAAGCGGGATTGGGCAGGATGGAAGACAGACAGGAATCCGCCGAGGGCGATCAGCAGTAGCAAATTGGGCACGGTTTGCCAGCGGGATTGGATCGCTTCTTTGTGGAAGGCTCCTTTGCCTTGGGCTTTGAGGTAGGGATAGGCGGCGATCGCCCACAATTGTCCCCAGCGAGCCCAGCCTAGGGTCAACGCTAAAATCATTGGGCGGCCTGTGGGGAGGCTGCTGAGGGCTAGGATTTTGAGTACCAGAATCATGACTGCTACCATGGCTCCGAAGGCTCCCGTGCGACTGTCTGCCATGACGGTTAAACGGCGATCGGGATCCATAACGGCTAATCCATCGGCGGTGTCCATAGCTCCGTCCAAATGCAGTCCGCCGGTGAGCCTGAGTCCTGCGCCAACGAGGAGACCCGATCGGGCGAGAAGCGGCAGATGCAGCCCCTGGAGGCCCCAGTCTAGGAGTCCTAGCCCTAGGCCCAACCCTAGGCCAACCCACGGTGCAAATTGGGCAATTCCCCGAAAATCTTGGGGCCAATGGGAGGGCACGGGAAGGCAGGTATAAAAGGTGACTGCGCTAATAAATTTTGGGAGGATTCCCCTGAGCATCCATGCCATGGGTGAATAGGTTGATAATTCCGGTGTGGGGAACTGATGGGAGTTCTCCTTTCGCAGACTACCATGGCTGTGCTGGCCTCAGGGTGGCAGACTTTGGCCCCGCTCCCCTGAATAAGTATGGAATATGTGTGAAAACTGAGCGGAATTGAGTATAACTGAGGGAACTTGTTCACTAGTTTTCTTCGTCCTGTGTGCTCTGTTCGATCGTGAAATCTCTTCTTCATATGGGTTGTTTCGTTGGTTGGCTCAACCGTTCACTCAAGTTTCTAGGGTCTTCCTGGATTTTGTTGGATCAGCTCAAGGTACTGACGCACCGCCCTCGATCGTCCTATCGGATTAGGCAATTTGTGGGAAAGATCTCGGTGTTGCAGCCTATGCTGGATGGCCGATCGGGTTGCTTATGATGAAGAACAATGGATGGCCCCATTTGCGATCGATCATTCCCTTGGGATAGTTGCATCACCCCCAGTCAAACGTTCTTAAAGGATCTAGTTCACCCAGGCTTGCTATGAGTCAAAATTCTTCTTCCCGACCTGCCAGATTTCCTGCTCCTTGTATTGTCGATCGGGGGCTTGTGGTTGATAAGCGGGATATGCAACGGTTGCTGACGGATTTGCGGCGTGTGCGCTATCTCTATTTCCAGGATGGCAAGGTTGCGTCGGAGGGGGAGGGCTGCATTGTTGAGGTGATTGCAGACCCCCAGAGTTCGACGTTGGTGGCGAATCGATCGCTGTATATCAATGTTTGTAGTTTTGACTATTTGGAGTTGCGGCAGGTGGCTGGTGCTGGGGGCGAGGGGCAGCAGGCTTGTTTTGATTTGGTGCAAGAGAGTTGGTTGCTGCGGTTGCTTCCGGTGTCTGATCCGTTGCAGGCGAGATCCGATCGACAGTTGAATGCGGCGGCGTTGGAGGCGGTGGTGGCGGATGTGCTGTCTGCGAGTTGGGATCCTCAGTTTGATGATGAGGATGGGGTGGATTTTTAAGGGAATTGCTAGGTTCTGGTCAAGGCTAGGCATCCGGGATGTGCCTAAAGGGGCGATCGGTTGCCTCTAAAATTTCGTCTGTGATTGCACAGGCTACGGTTTCGATGTTGGGATTATTCAACTGCCTGTTTGGCGACGGGAGGGTTAGGCGGGTGCTTTTAACGACTCATAGGGCTGGATGCGCACGTCGGCTGGAATTCCTTAAGCTAGGTCAATGATGAAGCTTTTCTAGATTTTTGTCTGAAAATGACTGCCCACGAAACAATTTGAAAAGCCGATCGAATTTTACATCCCAAAGATGGTTGAGAAAATACACGATCGCTCTCAACTACCCCGATCGCTGCTTTCGCGGACGGTTTTCTGGGGCAATGAGCCAGTTACTTTTGCTAAAACCTCGATCGATCAAATGCTGGGAAAACGAACGGATCAATGTCGCAAAAACCTCGATCGATGAGTCCGCGTCGAGTCTCGAATGACATTGATGATGCGATCAGGAGAGCGATCGTAATAACCACAGCTTTGAAACGCAAGCTGAAATGCTAGAAAGACAGAGAATAGAAAGATATTTTTCTCTCTGGGTAGTCAGTATAACGACTAATACTTTGCAAATACTAAGCATTAACAGTGTGACTCAAAGCTGTATCATAAAGCATCTGCGGTTTCTCGCACAGACTGAAGAAACTGAATGATCTCTTGAACAACTGTAGCTTTACGGAGAACTTCAAGATCTTCATTTGTGAGTTGATCGACCAATTGAGCCTGAGTCTGAAAATTCTTCGATTGAGAAATCAATAGCTTTAAAGCTTGCCAAGGCTGGTACACTGCCAGACTCAGCACATCTTGAGAAGGCACATACCCGAGTAGACGCGAAAGTAGGGAAACATCTTGAAAAAAAATGATTTCGAGAGTAGGAACAGCCAGTATTACTTTAACTGGTGTATTCACAGCAATGTTTCCAACAATTTCTTCAGTATCTTTAAGTCGTTGTTCAACTTGCTCCGGGATAGTTGCATCAGCATCCGCCACGATTGCAACAGGAGATTGTCGGCGAACAATCAAAGATCGAGCTAGCGATTTGACAGCAGAGAGTCCACCCGCCGCAACAATCTCAACATTGCTAATGAATTCTTCTGGAAGCAGACGTTTCAATAGTTGTGCGTCACGCTCCCCCTCACATACAATGTAAGCTGTCATGGAATATCCCTCTCTCTAACATCATAGTCAGGTAGCCCATCTTCTACGCATACGCGATATTTAAGAAGGAGCAGTTCACAGATCGACTCTCGCTCTAAAGCATATTTTAGCTCTTCTCCACTCCAAAGCAGAATTGTCTGAGGCAATGAAAAGTAGGAGAGATGGCGGGCTTGATCAGTAAATCCTGTTCGACTAAAGACCAGACCAAGCGTACTGGCAGGACGACGCAAAAGTTGATTACGCAGTTTAGCGATTGGTGCGATGTCAACATTCACCCTATCGGCAAAGTCTTTGCTCTCTACTAGACAAGACAGCCCTGAACAGTAAACTACGGTGGACCCCAAAAACTGGACAGGTAGTTAAGCTCTGAAAACTCAAACTGTGATAGGAGTATTTCATGGGCAATAAACGCAAACAATACAGCGCCGACTTCAAAGCCAAAGTAGCCTTAGCGGC
>NZ_JACJRC010000042.1 GCF_014697025.1 Alkalinema sp. FACHB-956
CGTCCAATTCGATCGCTTCGATGACTCTGCGTCGAAAATCTTCACTGTAGGGGCGGGCCATGGTCAGCAGGGGGAATTACTCACTTCCCTTCTAGTCTACGTCCTAAGGTCGCTGGCTTTAGCTATAGAAGTGGAAATACTGTTCTATCCCCTCAAATGCCTCTGATACTGAGTCATAGGATTTGAGCCAAACCTCCTCATACTTAACTGAACGCCACAATCGTTCGACAAAGATGTTGTCATAGGCGCGCGCCTTTCCATCATGACTGGTTTGAATCGCTACTTGCTCCAAGCATTGGATGAAAGCGAGACTCGTAAACTGTGCTCCTTATCGTTCACAAAGTATCACGTTAATCAATCGCGACGCTTCTGCGGTGATTGCCTTTTTCGACTTGCGATCGCACTTGAGATTCATAGATCGCATTGCCACGTTGAGCGAATGCCTCTTTGCTATAGCGGGGTTGTCGAACTGTCATAATCTCGACCTCATCACCCATGTCATTTCCCAATTCTATTTCAGAATCGATTTTCATCAAGATCTCCCAACAGTCCGCTCCAGCCGGGTTGTTAGCATGCGTAGTTATTTACTCAGCACCTCTGGGCTCAGTCTTTGCCAATAGCTTCAAGAATTGTGCTAGCAGCAAGCTTGCCGAGCGCATTTCCGGCAAGGGGGCTATCTCCCGTCAGCATCTTTCGATCCTGATACGTTGCACCAGAGATATCCTTGTTCACGATCTCGATTCCAATTTCCTTCAGCTTTTCACCGAACTTCCACGTGAGATGACCCGGCATATAGCCGATGCTGGGGGTCTGGGCGTCAAGATCATCTGGGAAGGCGCAGATTTTATAGCCAGCAAGAGGCGAATCCTTGCCAACGGCAAGAAAAGCAGCAGGACCATGGCATAAGGAAATTATGAACTTGTCGCTCTCGGCGGCCCATTCCAGGACTGCTTTCATATCCGCGCTTTCGGGCAGACCAATGAGAGCACCATGACCACCGGGGATAAAGACACCTATATAGTCAGAATCACCCCCGAGAGCCTTCTTGACGACATCTGCAAGCTTCAAGGGCTTCTTGAACTGGTCACGATACTTCGCAAACAACTCCATGACCTCCGTATCCTCGATCGGCATCGCCCATAGCTCGAATTTGACCGGGTTACCAGAGAGTGTTGTGATATCGAACGAGAAACCAGCCTTATCAAGATGGTACATCGGCAACAGTGTCTCCACCGGATGGTTGCCAGTAGAGAACATTGTCCCGTTGTCCGTGAGCAGGTAGCGTTCATCGGCTCCGACCACCAGAATCTTCCAGCGACCACCTTTGTAGCGATTTGGATAGTCCGCATCGCTCAGATTCGACTTGGTGGACGTGAACTGACTTAACGAATAGGGAGAAGGGAAGAAAGCGTTATCTTCTGCTGGGTCTCGAACTGGGCGCTTATCTTCTGATCGTGCATCGCTCATAGTTCTCTCTTTAGGCTTTAGGTAATGGGGTGGTGAGGTGGGTGTGCTAACTACATTATTAGATCGATTTTTTCTGCCTGATTCCCCCATAGACCCCAAATGGATAGAAAAATTCTATCTAATTGGAAAATTGGGATATCAGGATGACTAGATTTTTCGTATATTAACCTTTGCCAAATCAAAATACTAGAGATTTCAGCATTTCTTCCACTCTCCTCAGTTGCCTTCGCTGCCTAATATCCAAAAATCCTAATTAGATCGATTTAGATCGATTCTCTAGGAATCAAACACCTCGTTTGAGTAAAAACCTACAGGTGAGGTACCCACAGACTGCTAAACAACCAACGTAACCTGTGGGATACCAATCCTTAAACTGTTAACGCAACCGTTCGCGACTCAATATGCTGATGTATTGCCCATCCGAATGGACAATCTTCATCGGTTGACTCCAATGAATCCGATCTGCGATCCGATGCGCATGGAATTGATTAATCGTATCCTGCACGAACTCCTTGTGACCGATTAAGTGGATCTGTAACCGTTGTTTCTCAGGTTGAACTTCACGATCGCCCCGATCGCTAGAATCTTTCGCCATAATTGAGCTTCTCCTTGGTGTAGTGAATTTCCGCCCTCACCCTAGCCCTCTACCTCCGAGAGAGGGAACTAAACTGCTGATTCCCTTCTCCTGTGGGAAAAGGGCTGGGGCTAAGGGCAATTCTAAGAAGCCCAAAAATTTAGAGCCACCCCGTTTGACATCACAAACAAGAGTGGCTCGATCGAATGTTAAAATTCTCAACAAGCCGCCTTGCTGGTACCTCAGCGAGGGGGAATAGCTACTTGGGGTTGTTGCTGCAATCCCAGGTAGTGGCCTAAATTTTTGGAACCCAGCGACCCCATGCTTCGTACAAACCGTCTCGTGAAAGAAGGATGTCCATGGCGATCGCTATGAGAAACTACCCTACGAAGAAATAGTGGCTCTGTCAATCCGTATTTAAAAAATCTTTTCTGTGTATCATTAAGCACCCGTAGTCCCAACGCATCAGAACGCCCGAACTACCGCGATCGGCCACTCCGATCGGCCAGTAAAATAGAAATTACCCCGGTGCAAGCAAAGGAGATCCCCCATGAGCATTGCCCAACCGAAATCCCTAACCCTAGAGGAATTCCTGCACTATGACGACGGCACCGACACCCGCTACGAACTGGTAGACGGAGTACTTGTTGCAATGGGCGCTGAACATCCGTTAAATCCACTCATCGCGAGTTATCTCTTCTCCCTTTTCCTCAGCCAAGGCATCCCCTATTTCCGCATCGTCATTGGCCACCAAATCGCCACCACCTCCAGCAAAGCCAACGCTCGCCAACCCGACCTGATTATCCATAGCGACGCATCCCAAGCCGCGATTCTGCAAGACGGCAGAATCCTCCCTGCCACCAGTCCTGCCCCGCTCCTCGTCGTTGAAGTCGTCTCCAACAGCCTCAAAGACAAAACCTCCTGGGACAGGGACTACCAAGAAAAACCCATCGAATACGCAGAACGCGGCATCCCGGAATATTGGATCATCGATCCCGATCGCGCCACCGTTCAGATCGGCACCCTCACCGACGGTACTTACCACTTCACCGCCTTCCAAGGGCGCGATCTCATCCAGTCCCCCACCTTCCCCAGCCTCGATCTCACCGCCGAAGCCCTCCTCCGTGCAGGGCGATAAATCGATAGGGTGATGCGATCGGAATCTATCGATCGTCCAGCCTCTCTGCAAGCCTGAAGCGTTAACATACTTCATAAATTACTTCCAGAGAGTATAAGCAGATGACCTTCCTCACCCGCTCAATTCTCCAAACCAGCCTCCTGTTATTGGGCTTCACCCTTCCCCTCAGCCTCCAGATCTCCCTCCCCGGTAGCCGCTCCGCTGCCCTAGCCCAGCCTGCCTCCGACGCCATGCGCGCCGCCACCATCAAAGCCTTCACTACCTATCGCAAAGACAAAGTTGAAATTGAAGGCAATAAGCAAAGAAGCACATCCGAGCAACTGGCTGCCCGACGGGACACCCTCATGCTCATCGATCGCAAGGGCATCGCGCCAGAACTCAAAGAATTTTTTGATCTCTTACTGACGGAATGGGATAAATCGATCGAAGTCTACACCCAGCTTGAAAGAGAAGATCAAAATCTGTCCAATAGCCTTTCCATGCTACCGGGCTCCAACGACTTCTTGACGAATACCTTCGTGCAAACTATGTTCAATCGTCCCATTGCCCAATCTGCAAATAATGCATTTGCCCAGCGATGGCTCCCCAGTCTCTACAGCATTCAAAGCGAATCTACACTGCGACAACTCAAACTACTTAATCAGCTTTCCCAGAAGTATGAATATCCCTTCTTGGATGCTGTATACGGTAGAGTTCCCGCCCAGGATGTCGCTTGCAATTCCCGTGCCACTACCACCACCCTTGATATTCCTGGCAATAGCAACCAAGCGATCGCCAGCGTCCAAGTCTGTAAAGGCGATTACATTTCATTCCTAGCCAAGGGATCGGTGCTGCTGGGTAAATGGGTCGGAGCCTCAGGCCCCGCTGGACAGTCCGACGGCGGAACGATGTATAACAAAGTGTCTGCCTTTCCCTTTGGAGCCTTACTCGTGCAGGTGGGTGAGGGGAAATGGGCCATGGGCGGATATACCAATAGCTTTTTCGCTGAGAATAGCGGAACCATCAATTTCCTGATCAACGACGGTAAAACCTCTGACAACCGAGGTGCGTACCAGGTTGATGTCACGGTGTATCCCAGAACCTCTTTTATGGGGCGATAGTGTCGATAGTTATGGGGCGATAGTCTCGCCAAACGCTACGGGATTGACAAACCTGCGATCGCCCTAAATTCCTCGGCCAGTCATGCTGCTACACGGTCATGCTGCTGCTACACAGCCATGATTAAGCCTGATGAAGGAGGCGTTAGGGCGATCGAACCTGCGATCGAACATTCAGGCCAATACTGCCCAGTTCCCCGGATTCCGAAAAATTGGGGGAGCGCACATTGTCGATCGACTATGAGCTACCTCATAGAACGATCGGAGCGAATTTGACACACTACCCAGAGAACCTAACTTTCGCTCAGTTACACAGAGGCACGGCTGAATGACGTTACAAATCGAGTTATTGGAATCTAGTTTTGCGCAAGTTCAAGCCCAGGAAGCAGAATTTACTACTCACTTTTACGGGACGCTGTTTGCCGATTATCCAGAGGTGCAGCCCCTCTTTGCCCATACGGCCATGCCAGAACAGGCCAAAAAGTTGTTTAAGTCCTTGGTGTTTCTGGTGAAGAGTCTGCGGGAGCCAGAGGCGTTGACCCAGGGGTTACAGGGGTTGGGCAGTCGTCATGTTCAGTATGGCGTATTGCCGGAGCATTACCCGATGGTGGGTAGTGCGTTGCTTACGGCGTTTGCGATCTGTTTGGCGGAAGGTTGGACGCCTGCCGTGGAACAGGCTTGGCGGGAGGCCTATGCAACGGTGACGGAAGTGATGCTCAGCGGTACGGAGTATCCTGAAACGATTCTCACCCCTTGCGGTGGTCGTTCCTAAATCCGGTTAATCCAATTCCATGGCGGCGAAGTAATCCTGTAGCGTTTTGTGCATGAAGCGGTAACGCCCACCGATGCGTTGCAGGAGGAGCCGATCTGTATAGTAGTTTAATAACAGGTCATAGCGGGGTGGGGCATAGCCATGGTGCCAAAGCACAAGACGGAGTGCTAGGTGTTGTGTCAGAGCTAGTCCCACCACCGTTGATGTCACCGTACCCGTACACCAATTTTTTCATCCCAGTGCAGGGGCTTGGCAGCTTTGGCCAGAGGTGCTTCAGGCAGTTGGCCTATCGATACTCCATAGCGCCAGTTGGGTGGGCAGATAGCAATGTAGCGGGCATAGCCACCTAACCCTCCCTGAAATTTGGGATACCCGATCGTCACCAAGGCACCAGTTTCAGGCACTCGATCGAGGTTGGCTACTCCTTCAGCCTGGGTATAGCCATTTCTGAGTAACCAAGCTTCTCCTTCCAGCGTTGGCGTACTATCTGTATCGAGTGGCTCGTGGCCATGGAACAGAATTTTACGTTCTAGATGCAAGAATTGTAATGCTGCTAGGGATACCCCTGGAAATTGAGTCAGGGTAGCTAATTTGGGATTGGGCCATGCTTTTGACCAATCGGAACGGACAAACACGACTGCTCCTTCGGGAATTTTGCCATGGTGCCGCTCCCAATTGAGAATATCCTGAACTTGCAGTGCATAGTTTGAATCTTTGGCAACTTTGTCCTGCATGGGAATTACGACTAACGGTCGGATGGCAAAGGTAGGGGGTAATTCATCAATGGCGGGATAGTCAGGGTTCCAATGGGCGGGGGGATCAAGTTGAGTTCCTAGTTGATCGGTGGGTAGATTGTAGTGGGTTGCTTCAAATCCGTCCTTGGTATAGGTGTAGGCTTTGCCAGTTTTGGGAGCTGTTGTAGGGGAAAATTTAGGTTGCCCAAATCCAGCCCAAACGGGGATAGTGGGTGTAATCGTATGGGTGAGGTCTACGTATTTCGCTGATTTGAGGGATTTTTGATAGACCTGCCAGAGTGGCGGACGAGGGCTGGGTTGAGCAATCGCAATTGAGCAAGCAATGATTGCACCAACGATAATGATAAAACTTAGAAATCTGAATATTTTCATGGCTGTTTCTGGCTCAATTGTCTGTTATCAATCAGCGATTCAATCACTGGGTGTCCAGGAAATCACTGGGTATCCAATAGCTGGGTCGAATTGTGAAATTAACTGAGTCATGCTGCAATACCAGAAGCGTTGGTTAATTTTTGCAGTTTACTTGACCTACTCCTTGACCGAGCGAGTTCGCTAGAAAAACTTAAGCGTTACACTCGATCGTTCCATTGGAATCCTGCCTAACGCAACACACCGATTCAAGCGCCAAGACAAGCCTTTACAACAAGACAAGCCTTTACAATCAGAAAGGCAATTTGTTGGGAGTTGAAATCGCAATGCTCACCATTACTGGCAAAACAAAACTACTGGGCATTATTGGCGATCCGATCGAGCATTCGCTGTCCCCCGTCATGCAAAATGCAGCCCTCGCCGAAATGGGCCTCGATTGGGTGTACCTGCCGTTCCCCGTGCAAGGCAAAAACTTGACCGACGCGATCGCGGGGTTTTCCGCCGTTGGTCTCCAGGGGTTTAACGTCACCATTCCCCACAAACAAGCCATCATCTTTCACCTCACCGAAGTCTCCCCCCTGGCCCGTGCCGTGGGAGCAGTCAACACTGTCTGGCGCAGCGAAGCAGGCTGGTGCGGCACCAATACTGATGTCGCCGGATTTCTGGCCCCCTTGCAATCCCTCGATCGGGATTGGAGTAGCGTCAATGTCCTATGTTTAGGCAACGGGGGAGCCGCTCGCGCAGTTGTGGCAGGCTGTACTCAACTGGGGTGCAAAACCATCCAAGTCGTGGGACGCAACCCCGACAAACTACAACACTTTCAAGACAGTTGGCAGGGATCTCCCTTCGCCGAGTCTCTCGCTGTACATCCCTGGGAAGCGCTGCCGGACTTGCTTCCCACCGCTGGCTTAATTGTCAACACGACCCCGATCGGCATGCATCCCCAGGTTGACCAATCGCCCCTCACGATCGCCGAAGCGAACTTAATCTCCAGCCAAGCCATCGCCTACGACCTGATTTACATTCCCAACCCGACCCAATTTCTGCGCCAAGCCCACGATCGGGGAGCCCTCGCGATCGACGGCCTAGAAATGCTGGTACAACAGGGAGCCGCCGCCCTCAAAATTTGGACGCAGCAAGCCCAGGTTCCGGTGGACACCATGCGCCACGCTCTGCAAAAGCACCTCGGCCTGATTTAGCCTACCTCCCTCAAGTCCCGCATCCTAATGCCCGCATCCTAGTGCCCACATCCTAGTAATAGCCTGCCTTTGGGCGATCGCTGCGGGATGTAGCCCAACGCCTGAAAGCACAAATTGATGGACTTCTTGGGAAAACGGGCACATTTTCTCAAGAAATGCAACAATAGGATTTATCGTGTTTGCTGAACTACATGTCTTTTGATCCAGACAGTGCAAATTATTTAAGAATCGATAGTGAAATGATGGATGCCAATGCCCTGCTGCGGTATTTGCAACATCAGCCACCGGAGGTTTTGGAGCGGGTTGCCCGTTCCGTCAGTCCCCAGGTCAAACAAATTATTTCCCATAACGTCCAGGGTCTATTGGGCGTATTGCCATCGGAGGGCTTTCAGGTAAAAGTCACCACCGATCGAGAAAATTTGGCGGGACTGCTTGCATCGGCCATGCTGACCGGATATTTCCTCCGGCAGATGGAACAGCGCATGGAACTCGAAGACCAAATTTTCGATTCCTCAATGCGGTCTTCGGATTTAGACTAAGCCTCTGACTAAGCGCCAGACCAAGGGACTGGCTAAGCAGCTCACCTGGCTAAGCATCTGACTAAGCGACTGACTAAGCGACTGAAAATTTACCAACTGACATGAAACACGACGATCGGGGAGACAACATTGCCTCCCCGATCGAAGTTTTTATTTACCTGCCTTAATTCAATGCGCTGCCGTTGGGACAGCATCAGGGGTTACAACACCACAGGCTATAACACCAGGCTACAGCACCTTGGCTCGCATCAAGGCAACGGGTAGGGCGAGCAACTTCCGCCCTGTAGAGACATAGGCCCGCTTACTGAAGACATCGTACTGGTTTCGTTCGATTTCTCCGAGGATCCAGCTATAGGTCATGGACGCTGCCCACACCGGCCACCGCGCATCCACGCTGAGGAACGTGATCCCCCGATCGGCCTCTTCAAAAAATTGCTTAGCCCGCTGAATCTGGAACTTCATCAAAGCCCGCCAGCGATCGTCCAGCACCCCGTTCAACAAGTCTTTTTCGGTGTAGTTAAAGCGATGCAGATCCTCCAACGGCAGATAAATCCGTCCCCGCCGAGCATCCTCCCCCACATCCCGCAGAATATTGGTGAGCTGGTTGGCAATCCCCAAGGCCACCGCTTCTTTAATCGGTAAGTAAGGCGGATGATGGCAGTTCCAAGGAGCTGTCCGGGCTGACTCATCGACCCCCATGATGGTGGTAGACATGAGTCCCACGGTACCCGCTACCCGGTAGCAGTACAGCTCCAACTCCTCAAAGGTCTCATAGCGGTTGCGATAGAGATCCATCCGTTGCCCTTCGATCATGTCGCGGAAGGGTTGGATATCCAAATCGTAGTGCTCCAGAGTATCGACCAGCGCTACATCGAAATCATCATGGGGATGCCCCGTGAATAGATCTTCGAGGCGCTCTTCCCAGGCGTCTAGGGTTTCGTGGGTCGTATTTTTAGCGTCCGCCCCATCCACCAGTTCGTCTGTGCGCCGACACCAGACATAAATTGCCCAAATTGCCCGACGTTTCTCTGGAGGCATGAGCAAGGTCGAGAGATAGAAACTTTTCGCAAAGTCCGCTGTCACCTGACGACAGGACTCGTAGGCAGTTTCGACCGAAGCCAGGGACTTTTTCACACGCGGAGACTCAGGCAATTGCAGCATTCTAGTGCAGATGCGAAGGTTGGCAAAGGATGTTCTTAACCAGCAGTCGCCAGGGCACGGGGTGCTCCAGCCGTGGAATTAGCGGGGTGCGCTTTGGCGATCGCCTGCGCTGATAGCTTACCAGAAAGCACAGCACCTTCCATACTGCCAAGATAACGCTGCATTGTGTAACTACCTGCGAGATAAAAATTGTGAATGGGTGTCACCTGATCCGGTCTATAGGCTTGGCGACCCGGAGAGGCCGTGTAAACCGATCGCGGGGTTTTCACCACTTTATACTTACGAAGCTTAGCAGGATTCTCGCCCTTCAAATGCTGAGGGAACAGCTTTTCCAGTTCCTGCAGGGTGGCAGCAATAATTTCTTCGTCGGATTTATCAATCCAGTCCTTGGCAGGGGCTAGCACCAGTTCCAGCATGGATTTATCTGGATCCTCGTACTCCTTACAGGTGATGCTCATGTCGGCATAGACGCTTAGCAAGTCCGATCGGGAGAAGAGCAAGTGATCGATGTCCGTCAATTTGCGATCGAACCAGAGGTGCAGGTTGATCACAGGCACGCCCTCTAAACCCTCTAATTTCTGGAAGAAGGGCATCTGCTTCCAAGCGCTAGGCATTAAGACCTTCATCACGTCTACAGAGAGGGCAGAGACGTAAAGGTCAGCTTCGACGATCTCATCGGGTTGGCCATTCAGCCCGCGCATGACCCAATGCTTCACGGAACCATCGTCGTTGAGGACAATTTCCTTCAGTGGTTTTTCTAAGTGAACTTCGCCACCGCGTTCGGTGAAGTAGTCCACGATCGGTTGACAGAGCCGCTCGGTGGGGGAACCGTCGAGGAAGGCAATCTTGGAGCCGTAGCGTTCCCGCAGGAAGCGGTTAATCGCTGTTAGCGGAATCGTGGCGGAGACATCTTCGGGGTTGATGAACGTCAAGGCTTTGGACGCTGCGATAAACACATCGGAATTGACCCGATCGTCTACACCTTGCTTGCGCAGCCATTCCAAGAGGCTGTACTTGTCCATGTCTTCCACGTACTTCTGGCCGAAGGCAACCCCTGGCCATAACCCAACGGCAAAGCGGAACTTTTGCTCCCAGGACAACATGTCGTTGTTATTCACGATCGACATGATGACGTTGAAGGGAGCCGGGATATCCGGCACTTTGAAGTAGGAGTAGGTGCCCGGTTTTTCCGGTTGGTTAAAAATCAGTGCGTGTTCTTTCCATTGCAGCCGATCGGAGATCCCTAATTCCTGCAACAGTTGCAGCATGTTGGGATAGGCTCCAAAAAAGGCGTGCAGCCCGGTTTCATACCAATCGCCATCCTCATCCTTCCAGGCAGCTACCAAGCCCCCCAGAACATCTCGGCTTTCATAAACGATCGGCTGATGGCCTGCATCAACCAGATATTTGGCACAAGCAAGCCCTGCTAGGCCGGCTCCGGCGATCGCAACACGCATGAAGACCCTTCCGCGAACTTAAACAACAAACGCTAGCGACAAGTGCTAACAACAGACAAGCTCTAACCTAAAACGTTAACAGCTAAAGGGCTTTCCCTCGAACGTTAACCCCTGACGCTAGTCTTCAAGACTAACTAGTTGCTTACTAGTTGCTCACTAGTTACTCGATCCTAGTTACCCAATATCTAAAGACAATCTAATGTCTGAGGATATTTGTCTGATTATACGTTACAAGCCGTTACATTCTGGGACGCTCCAAAGAGAGAATCTCCAGAATTCGATCGAAAAAAATGCCCCCATCTCAGTAGTTGGAGACATTGGCATGGTTGAGAACCTGTTTGAGTCGGTGTAATTGGCCTAGTTTTGAGGGAGAGGGATTGCGCGATAGACGCCATACACTCCAGCAGAGCGAGGGCTGGGTCAGGCGACTAGGCAACAGAATCGCTAGGCTGTAAGGCTCGGCTCAATTGCCGATAACGCAGCCAGAGGGTATTCCCAATGCCAGCAATTAGGATCCATTGAACAATTAAGGCAATCACCCCAATGCCTGTTGCTAAGGTGCGATCGGTGCCTAAATCGGGGCCTAAGATGGTCCAAAACCCTGGGGAAAATAACATTAAAAACTTAGCCAAAAGGCTGTCACTATTGCCAATGACTAGAATAAACGCCGCTAGGGGTGGAAAAAGCACCGCAAATGACAGACTCCCCACCGCCCAAATCGTACGCTTCGGCGTTTGCAGCAGCAGCATCCACTGCACAATCAACCCATAGAGCAACACCAGCGAGGCTCCGATCCCGAGCCCTAAGATGGCTCGGAATTGATCGGCGTTCTCCACAAAGGACAACGGCAACAGTAAAGTAACGGTTACCAGTAGCAAGTTAATTGCGATCGGCAGAATACCAGGACTTTTCTCGCCCCAGATCAAATCCGAGAGGGCCGCTTTACGCCAGGGAGACGGCCATTTTCCGGTTTGCTCTCGATGGTGCAGGGCAACGGCTTTGCGAGACTGAAGCCAGTCCAAGGCCATTTGACGCGGGATCGAGAGGCTGAGTACCAGAGGCAAAAAGGCAATGGTCATGGCACTACTCAACAGGCTCACAATCCCCAGCCAATAATCCTGGGAAAGCTTATCCGTCACGTAGTCGGATTGCATGGCAAAGCCCACCATCAGCACTGTACCGTAGCCGACGATGCCATAGCTTTGGCGTTTGCTGATCAACGTAGTTTTGGGATTGCGGAAACTGCGCTGCAAAATCTTCCAAAGCAGAAAAGTAATGATGGCCAAATTGCTGAGGGTAAACAGATGGGCTAGGAAGGGATTGCGGTTAATCGGCATCGTAAACCAGTCCACCCGACTGGCTGGCCCATTACTCCAAGTCGTGAGGAACTGCGGAAAAAAGTTCCAGACGGTGATGCTGTTCCAAGTCCATAGGCTCGGAATGATGACCAACCCTGCTAAGGCCAACCCTGCCAAGGCATTGCCCGAAACCCAAGCCATGGGCATATTTTGGCCCCCGCGTCCGGTAAAGCCAATAAAGAGCGCAGCGGTAAATAACACCGCCCCCGTCAGCCCAAAGACCGCATAGTAGCTAATTAAAAAGCCCAAACCATTGGGTACCTGCAAGGCAACGTAGGCATGGAGGGGAAAGGCAACCAGGAGGGCGGTGTAGGGCAAGGATGGCACGCCCAGCAGTTTGCCGAGCAGGATATTCTGGCTCGATCGGGGGCTGAGGCGTAGGACGTTTAAGGTTCCTTTCTGCTGCTCTTGGTTGATGTCCGTAATCAGCCCATAGATTCCCGGTAGAAAAATCACAAAGGGCATGAGCCAATTGAGATCCCGAAACATACTCAACCACCATCCCCCCCAATCAATCAGACAGTTGGGACTGTAGCCATTGAGGCAAAAGACACTATAGGAACGATCGGGGCCAGGTAAACGATTGATATAGGAGGTCGCAAACAGGACTTCGCCTAAAACCACGAGCCCTAGGGTGACGAGGAAACTACGAACCTGAAGCCGACCCCGCCATTCCCGGAGTAGCTGGGGATTGCGATCTCCAATTTGATTGAGCCAAGCAGGATAGATCATGTCAATCTGCAATTGATGTTTTGTGAAAATTCAGAAGTCGCTGACTGAGGTGGGTGCAATGATGATGGCGACTTGTCATGGCGACTTGTCATGGCGACTTGTCATGGCGACTTGTCGTCGATCGCGCCACACTATGCAGCCAGTAAACGGCAGCGAATCTAGGAAGTCCGTTGGTAATCCATCTTGAGGAAGATCGACTCTAGATTTTCCTGGGTGGTGTAAAACTCTGTGACTGCGATGTCAGCGTTCAAAATGGCGCGTAGCAGCGCAGCCCGATCGGTTTCATTGCCTGCAAACGTCAATTTCAGCGTGCGATCGTTGGCAAGTTCGATCCCGGTCACTTCTGGCCGATCGCTGAGGTACCGTTGCAGCTTCTCCAAGTCATCCACCACGGAAATCAAGACGTGCTGGCTACTCAGTCGTTCATATAGGTCAGACAGGACCGAGCTTTCCACTAAGCGACCCTGTTCCATGATGCCGATCGCGGTACAGAAGTCCTCCAAATCGCTCAGGATGTGGGAGGAAATCAAAATCGTCATCCCAGAGGCTTGTAGTTGTTTGATAATGCGACGAAACTGCGATCGGGCTAAAGGATCCAACCCCGAAACCGGCTCGTCTAATAACAAAAGAGACGGTTTGTGCAAAATGGCTTGGGCTAAACTCAGTCGCTGCCGCATTCCTCGGGAGAGCGTCCCGATCACACTCTGCTGCTTGCTTTCTAATTCCACCAACGCTAGAACTTCTTGGATCCTTTGGGCGCGATGGGGTTCCGTGAGGTATTGCAAACGTCCCACGTAATCTAAATAGAACCAAACGGTCAGATCTTCATAGAGGGGAAAATCATCGGGCAAAAATCCGATGCGGCGCTTGAGTTCTGGCAAATGTTCCCCATAGCGCAGGGGTGCGCCCTCCAGAAAAATTTCTCCCGTCGTTGGTTCATCCACCAGCGCCAATAATCGCAGCAAGGTCGTCTTGCCCGCGCCATTAGGGCCGATTAAACCATAGACATCCCCTTGCCGCAGTTCCAAGTTGACGCGATCGAGCGCAAGTTTGCGATCGAATTGCTTAGTCAGAGAACGGGTGATCAACAACATGAATTCCCGGCTTGCAAAAAACTAGCTCCATTGTGGCCAAGGGGTTTAGCAAGTGTCGAGAAAAGCAATAAACCTAATAACTCTGGATAACTCTGGATAATTCTGGCGGTAGTACTAACTACCAGGAGCTAACTACCAGGAGGAACTCCTAGCCAACGCCAACTAAGGCACTAGCTTTCAATACCCCAACTCTTTGGGATACCAACCAGCCATCAATGCCAATGACCGGGCTAGAACTAATATTTCAATAGATGTCCTTCAACTAGAAGGGCGAACGAGGGGACTCGAACCCCCGAGTGGCGGAACCACAATCCGCTGCCTTAACCACTTGGCTACGCTCGCCATGCGCGTATACAAATATAGCGACTTTTTTAAAAAATGGGAATAGGTTTCCAAAATTTTTTGTCAGTGATGGTGAACAGACCCACCCAATGGGGGCGCTAACCACTTTGAGATCTGCCCCCGTTGCTCAGTGGAGGCAGCCATTAACCGCTACCCTAGAAAGCGTTAACGTTGGATCATCTGCATCATTGGCATGAAAGCTGGGCAATGGATTACAGGCGTTTCCGTACTTGTGGGGCTGGGAATTGGAGCCTTGATGGTGGCTACCAATCCTGAGCCGAGTTCTTTTGAAGCCTTTGCGATCGATCAAATGAAATCGGAACTGTGCCCCCAGGTGCCTCTGGGGCTTGCCAAGCAATGTCCACGGCTGGTGGAAGAAAATCAGGAACAGGTCAAAGCCTTCATTCGGGGCAATACCCAGCGTCAGAATTACTGGTTCTTTAGCGCTTACCAAACCCAGCTATCTCTACGATCGGTGGTGCCCAACGAAATGTCGCCGTTATTGTCAGCTTTGCCCATTCCCACGGGTTATGACCTAGAAACGATCGGGGTTCTCGGTCAGTTCTATGTCTATCGCACGGAATCGAAACGGTTTTAAGGGATCCGAAGGTGTTACCAGGCCCAGTCCGCCAAACGGGTTTCTGCCCTCCGCGATTGATCCTGCGGTAACAGTGTTCTCGGGCGAGCTAGGGCAAATCCTTGGGCCAAGTCCACCTCAATTTCCTGGCAAAATTGCAGATCCTCGCGCTGCTCGATTCCCTCGGCCAAAATTTGAATCCCCATATCATGGGCCGCTCGCACCATGCTTTTCAGCAAGACTTGTTTGACGGGGTGACGACTGCAACCATCCACCATGGCCCGATCTAGTTTGAGAATGTCGGGGTGAAATTCTAAACAGTAGTGATTGAGCGCCACATCACTCCCCAGATCATCGATCGCGAGTTGACAGCCCCAGTCTCGAATCCGCTGAATGGCCTGAGCCACCTGGCTTTTGGTTCGGACTGCCTCAATTTCCGTCAGTTCAAACACAATTTGTTGCGGCTGAATCCCCAGATTCATGACTTGTTGTAGGTGCTGTTCCAGGATGGCTGGATTTGCGGCGATCGCATTAGGGACTGCATTAATAAAAAACTGCTGTGCTTGCAAATCAACAGATTCCTGCAGCAATAAAGCCAGAGATTGCAAGCACACCTCCCGCGCCAAGTGATCAAACTCATGGGTTAACTGCGTTGCTTTAGCCGCATCAATTAATTGCTGTCCACTGAGTTCCTGGCCATCGTCCATCATTCCCCGCGCGAGGCATTCATAGGCTACAACTTGTCCTGAATCGAGCCGAAAAATCGGTTGATAGTGAAAAAATAATCGCTGTTGCGATAGTAAAGAAACAAACCAGCTATGACGGACTAAGCGGGTGAGGTCGCTGAGAGATTGGGCTTTCAAAAATTCTGAGAAAAATTGGGGGGATTCCGGTGAGAGTGCCGTAATCATCCCACGGGAAGACTGCTGTCCCGTTTCCGTCACCAGATGGCTGAGCTGCCGTAAAGCAGCAACCATCTGCCCAGATAAAATCTCACGTTGCCATAACTGCGGCACTGAAGGAATGGGTCGGTACCCGAGGCTGGTAAGACATTGCTCAACCGAGGGATCACTAGGCTGAATCACCATCTTCAGGTATGCGTGATTCAACCCTAGTCTCAAAGTCGATGAAGGGCATTGCATAGACAGACAACTGAACTCAAAAGAAGGGGAACACTTAGGTTTTGGTGAATGGCAGAAGCCAACACCGTAATATCTGTTAAGCACCCAATGGCTGCCGAGTTATGGGTTGAAATCTGGAGTGAGAGATGGCTGCAAATGCATGGAATCCTTTTCAAAGAAGTCGTGGACTGGGGGAAACCCCAGGATCAAAGGACTCACCAGATGCAGGATGCACTCAATCCATCAACAAAGGCAAACAACAAAGGCAGACGTGAAAGATAAATGTGAAAGACAAAAATGTAATCCGGATAACAGTATCTAGCTGGAAATCAGCCTAACACAAACCTTTGAGGTTCCTCTGATGGGCATGACCCAGAACCAAAACTGTCTATCCTGAGAGATTGGGGTAAGATTTGCAACGGACAGACTCGTCGATCGATGATGTCTGTTTCAGAATTTTTTAAGCTTTGTTATTGATAACTTGAGTTTGTTCTATGTCCCAGTCGATTTCCCCCGTGGCCGCTGCATCCCATCCCCAATGGTCGGATCTGTTACAACAGCTACTTGACAGGCAATCTTTGAATCCAACCCAATCGGCTGACTTGATGCAGGGTTGGTTGAGTGGTGCAATTCCTGAGGGCTTATCGGGCGCGATCCTGGCCGCGTTGCAAGCCAAGGGTGTCTCGGGGGATGAACTGGCAGGTATGGCTAGGATTTTGCAAGGTCAGGCGATCGCCAGTACGGGTGCCACGATGCCGACGCCATTGATTGATACCTGCGGGACGGGCGGGGATGGGGCTTCCACGTTTAATATTTCGACCGCCGTGGCTTTTGTGGCGGCTGCGGCTGGGGTGGCGGTTGCCAAACATGGCAATCGATCGGCCTCCAGTCGGGTGGGGTCGGCGGATGTGCTGGAAGCGTTGGGGGTAAATCTCGCTGCGCCCCCGGAGAAAATTCATGCAGCGGTGCCGGAGGTGGGCGTGACGTTTCTATTTGCCCCCGGTTGGCATCCAGCCATGAAGGCGGTGTCGGACTTACGCAAACAATTAAAAATTCGCACCGTGTTTAATCTGCTGGGGCCGTTGGTCAATCCGCTCAATCCTACGGGGCAGGTGATTGGGGTGTATAAGCCGGAATTGGTGCAACCGATCGCTGAAGCGTTGCAACAACTGGGCAAGCAACGGGCGATCGTGGTTTATGGCCGTGAAAAATTGGATGAAGCGGGCTTAGGGGATCTCAGTGACATGGCGGTGCTGGCGGCAGGGGAGATTCAGACACAAACCTTGGATCCCGCAGCGGTGGGTGTTACAGCGGCCCCGATCGCGCAATTAAAGGGCGGTGATGTGCCGGAAAATGCTGAGATTTTGCGCAATATTCTACAAGGCAAGGGTAGCCTAGCCCAGCGGGATGCTGTGGCCCTCAATGCGGCCTTAGCCCTACAAGTGGGTGAAAAAGTGACCTCGATCGCGGCAGGGGTGACCCTAGCCCAGTCGGTGATTGATAGTGGTGCCGCTTGGGACAAACTAGAGCAATTGGTGGCATTTCTCAAGGCTTAAAGCAGACCAATGACTTCGCTTACACCTTTCTCCGTTTGTAGTTTTCTCAGCTTGTAAACGATGCAGCAGCCGTTCTATGAATTTTGCCGCAGCAACCCAGATTTACGAGTCGAGCGAACGGCTCAAGGAGAAGTCTTGGTCATGGCACCCACCGATTCCGACACAGGTAATCGGCTTTTCAATTTAGTGGGGCAGGTGGGGATATGGATAGAACAAGACGGAACGGGGTTAGGGTTCGACTCTAGTGCAGGTTTTACCTTGCCTAATGGCGCAACCCGATCGCCGGATGTGTCTTGGATTCGCCGCGATCGCTGGGAGGCTTTAACGCCGGAGGAACAACAATCCTTTGCGCCGCTTTGTCCCGATTTTGTGATTGAGCTGAAATCAGCCAGCGATCGTTTAGAGGCGCTGCAAGCCAAGATGCAGGAATACATCGACAATGGAGCGCAGTTGGGCTGGCTGATCGATCGGCAAGCCCAACTGGTGTGGATCTATCGCCCCAATCAAGCGGTGGAAATTTTGGATCATCCTGAAATGGTTATTGGCGACCCTGAGCTTCCGGGCTTAGGGGTCAACCTACGATCGATCTGGTAGGGCACCGTTGGCTCACGTCTAGCGATCACCGAGTCCAACACCGAGTTCAACACCGAGGCCAGGGAAGTAGTGCTGGCCTCGCCTTAGTTAGAGCAACGGGAAAATTCCACTAGGTTTTGATTGCGTTTAATGCTGATGTCGCAATCCCCAAAGAAATCGTGACCGAGGAGCGCCACAGGCCCGATCGCGACGGGAAAATCATAAATCGTGCCACCCCCCACTGCCATCGATTTGATGTAGCCCACATTGAATTGGGTCGATCCGGCGGGGGTCATCGCGGGTACAGAGCCGATGGTTTCCACGCCCAGGGCCTGGGCCATATCCTGGGTAATCATCGTGCCACTGGCCCCCGTATCTACCATCATTTCAAAGCGGTACTTCCCGTTAAACAGCACATCCACCACCGGAATGCCACCTTGGTAATACTTGATGGCAACCCGATACACGCGATTACCTGCTGGGGCCAGACTGACGACATCTCCCTCTTCAGAAATTTTGGGATCCACCGCAACATAGCGCTCTCCCCCCGTTCGTCCCTGCGATCGGGCCAGTTTTTGCTGAGCGCGGGATAATCCTGCTTGAAAACTCGCTAACCGCCTAGCCACTTCTTTATAGTTCGGATCGCCTTTCGGAGTTTGCTTCAGCAGTTGAATTGCCGATTTCCAGCGATCGATGACCAACGTCCAGTCCTCTGGCGATTGGGCCGATTGGGCAATGCTATCCGCGCTTTCCGCCTTGTCTAATGCCAGTTGAAAGACCGGACTCTCCACCAAGTTTACCTCTGGCCTAGTATGAGTCAGCTGAGTCCCAGCAGGTCTAGAGGCTTTGGCCGAGGATGGAGCCGACTGGGTCGATGTCGGCTGGGCTGGTGTGGAGGTGGCCGATGTAGAGGGGGGCTTGCCAGTTGCTATTGGTGGGGCGCTGGTGGTGGGTGTTGCATTGTCTGCCGGGGTGGGATTGCCCAAGGGGGGAGACGCTATGATTTGGCAGGAAGCGCAAAGTACCGCGATCGCGCCTCCCAAGCCCCATCGCATCAGGCTGATTGTGGCAGCCCACATCCTGGACTCAGAATGCGGTTTAACAGGAATCAGCAAGTTAGCCATGGTGACGGGATCGCAAAAGGGTCTGTATCCAGGATATTTCCCGTCTACAAACTTGTCCCCTGCCAAAAACGAAATTTTTTTAGGAATCCTCAATTCTGCCCCATCTTGGTTTCAATAAAGGTGAGATAATACGCAGGATTTATTTTCACAGGCATTTGCACAGGCTGAGTCTATGACCCTCTCTTCAGTTCAACCCGCCTTGCTGGTCTTGGCGGATGGTACGAGCTACCACGGCTTCTCCTTCGGCGCAACGGGAACCACGATCGGAGAAGTGGTGTTTAACACGGGCATGACGGGCTACCAAGAAGTGCTGACCGATCCGAGTTATCGGGGCCAAATTGTCACCTTCACCTATCCGGAATTGGGCAATACGGGCGTCAATCCCCAGGATGAAGAATCCCACCAGCCCCATGTGCGAGGCGTCATTGCCCGCAATATCTGTGAGCGGCCTAGCAACTGGCGATCGACCCAGTCGTTGCAAGACTATCTGGTGCAACACAATCTGATTGGGATTTATGGCATTGATACCCGTGCCCTCACCCGTCGTCTGCGATCGTCGGGAGCCATGAACGGAGGACTCTCAACGGAAGTTTTGGATCCCGCAGTCTTGCTTCAACAGGTGCAAGCCGCTCCCAGCATGGCTGGCTTAAATCTGGTTAAGGAAGTCACCACCGAGCAGCCCTACGAATGGACAGAAGCCACCGAAACCGACTGGGAATTTAGCCCCACGGCTTCTCCAGAAAAAGCTTTCACCGTGGTTGCGATCGATTTTGGCATTAAGCGTAATATTCTGAAGCGGCTGGCAAGCTATGGCTGTCGCGTGATTGTGGTACCTGCTAACACCCCAGCCGAGGCAATCCTCAGCCACAATCCCGATGGGATTTTCCTGTCCAATGGGCCAGGAGATCCCGCTGCTGTAACGGAAGGCATTGCCACGACCCAGGCGCTGCTAACGGCCAACAAACCGATTTTTGGTATCTGTATGGGCCACCAAATTTTGGGGCTGTCCATGGGTGCGGAAACCTTCAAGCTCAAGTTTGGCCACCGGGGGCTCAACCATCCCGCCGGACTCAGCCAACGGGTGGAAATTACCAGCCAAAACCATGGCTTTGCGATCGACCCTGAGAGCCTGCCCAATGCTACTGTGGAGGTAACCCATTTAAACTTGAACGATCGCACCGTTGCGGGCCTAAAGCATAAAACACTGCCCATGTTTTCTGTGCAGTACCACCCCGAAGCCAGCCCCGGCCCCCACGATGCGGATTATCTGTTTGAGCAGTTTGTCCAAGCCATGGCAAATCATCGCTGCTCTAGCAATGAATAGCGTATTCCGTCAGAAAGAGTGTATACTGGTTCGTCGGATTGTTGGACTATGGAGCGAGGAGGCCCGCTATACCTGAGCAACTGACCTTGACCGTTAGCTTGAGAGGCACTCGCGAAGTCAAGGATAACTACCAATTGTTTCGCCTCACAGGTCTTCTGGATGCTTTTTCTGAGGCCACTTTCCGTAAAGTGCTCAATAAGTGTCTTGATGAAGGTCCTAAAAATGTCGTCTTGGATCTCTCTAAGATCGACATGATCGACAGTTCTGGCTTAGGGGCGCTGGTTCAGATTGCAAAAAAAGCGCAATCTGATGCTGGAACCCTACAGATCGTGACAAACCCTCGTGTGACCCAGACCGTTAAGCTCGTTCGGCTAGAAAAGTTTTTAGCCCTGCAAGCTTCTGTGGATGAAGCGATCGCGAACGTCAAATCCGCCTGAACCCTGAAGTGATTCTTGGCCAATGCTATCCAGCGATCGTCTGGATAGCCCTTTTATTCTTGTAATTCTTGGCAATGTTTCTGTGAGTTGTATGTTCCAGTGAGTTCTACAGAGACCGCTTCTCCCTTGAGCCAGTCATTTTTGTTGGCACCCCGTCCTTTGCCCCTGCGCAAAGTTCAATCCCTTTCTCCCGCAGCCTTGGCTTATCTTGGAGATGCGGTCTACGAACTTTACATTCGCCAAGCTCTGCTGCTCCCCCCCCAGCGTATCGATACCTACCACCATCGTGTGGTGGCTCAAGTCCGTGCTGAAGCGCAAGCGAACTATCTTCAGCAATTAGCGCCCCACTTAACGGAAGTCGAGTGGGACTGGGTTCGCCGAGGCCGTAACGCTGCTTCGTCCCGCCACAAGCGAGTGGATGCTCAAATCTATCAACAAGCAACTGGATTTGAAGCATTGATTGGCTATTTGTACCTCGCGCAACCCGATCGCCTAGAAGTTTTACTGTCCTATCTCAATGGTTCCAGCGAAGGAGTCCTGTCCGCTCCCCATGACTAGCGGAGGGGGTTCACCACGGCAGTAAACCCCAGCTGTTAGCTCCCAAGTGCTAACAGCTGGGGATCAGGGACGACTCTGATGGAGCTGACGATGGGTTCAACCATGACAATTTGCCTCAGTCTCGCGTTCTCGCAAGGACTGGAAAGGGTTTTGCTGTGACAGGTTGGAAAATTTTTCTAACCTCCGGTGTTCAGTGATCTCGTTGTGTGAGGGGATGCCCGAGATCGACTGCATGTTTTTTGGTTTTCTTTTAACGTTTTGGCAGGATTTTGGATTATGGCATTCAAACGGAATCATTCTGGACAGCGGTCTAACTCCTCTGGGGGGGGGCGATCGGAGCGCCCTGGCTCATCCCGTCAAGGTTCATCTAAGTATGGTGATCGGCGCAGTAGCGGCGGCAGTGGCGGCAGTGGTGGCGGTAAGTTCCGGGATAAAGCTGGCGGTGGAACGGATCGCCCTGAGCGTAAGTTTGTCGATCGCGATTCTCAACGCAGCGATCGCCCTGAACGCAAGTTTAGTGATCGCCCTGAACGCAAGTTTGTAGATCGGGACGCCCAACGCAGCGATCGCCCTGAACGCAAATTCGTTGACCGCAATGGCCGGGATGATCGTAAGTTTTCTAATCGGGATAACCGGGACAACCGAGATGATCGTAAGTTTGTCGATCGCGGTGCTCGAGATGATCGTCGATTTTCTAACCGGGATAACCGAGATAACCGCGACAATCGGGACAACCGGGACGATCGCAAGTTTGTCGATCGCAATGGCCGGGATGACCGTAAGTTTTCTAATCGGGATAACCGGGATAACCGGGACAACCGAGATGATCGCAAGTTTGTCGATCGCAATGGCCACGATGATCGGCGTGAACGCACCAGCACTGGTCGGAATTATCGCAGCGATCGAAGATTTTCTGATCGACCCGATCGGGACGACAGAAATTCCATCCCCAGTCGGTTTACGGATGATTCTGTAAATGCCACAGAAATCATGGCCTCTTCTGAATCGGAAAATTCCGATCTGATCTATGGACGGCATGCAGTGATTGCCGCCCTAGAAAATGAACAAACCCTGAACCGTATTTGGGTGATTTCCCGCTTGCGCTACGACCCTCGTTTTCATAGTTTGCTGAACGAAGCAAAATCCCGGGGCGCAGTGATTGATGAAGTAGAACCTAAACGGCTGAGCCAAATTACCCAAGGGGCGACCCACCAAGGCATTGCCGCGCAAGTTTCTCCCCACGAATACTTAGAGTTGGGAGATCTCATCGATCAGGCTAAGGAAAAATCCAATCAGCCGGTGATTGTGGTCGCAGATGGTATTACAGATCCGCATAACTTGGGTGCAATTATTCGAACCGCTGAGGCCATCGGAGCCCAAGGGTTGGTGATTCCCCAGCGACGGGCTGTTGGCGTGACTTCTACCGTGCGTAAAGTGGCTGCTGGTGCGTTAGAAAAGCTCCCGATCGCCCGTGTTGTGAACTTGGTGCGGGCCTTAGAAGACCTCAAAGAAGCTGGTTTTTGGATTTACGGCACCTCCAGTGAAGCTAGTCAACCCATTCATACTGTTGATTTTGCAAAAGCAACGGTATTAATTATTGGTGCAGAAGGGGATGGCCTAAGTTTAACGACACAAAAGTGTTGCGATGTCCTAGTTTCTATTCCTTTAGCGGGGAGCACACCCAGCTTAAATGCCTCAGTAGCAACGGGAATGGCGTTGTATGAAATTTATCGGCAGCGTTGGAGCAGTACCATCAATCTGACTACTCGAAAGGTTTCCTCACTCCGTTGATCAACAGTTGATCAATAAATTTTGTGATCCCCGCTTGATCCCCATTCTTTTCGATCAAATTGCTGCAAAATTGTGTCGAAATTACGTTGAAAGATCTAATGTGAGGAAGTTATAAATGGAATCAATGACTTCCTCACGCCATGTTTCACATTTAAATTCGGACATCATTTCTGGCAGGGCAATATGAAAGAATTGTTAGTTAGCTCCATGGATTTTTTAGGTATGGCTTGGTGGGTAGAGATTACCACTGAGGGACCTCGTTGTACCTATTACTTTGGGCCTTTTTTAACTGAGTCGGATGCTCAAGCGGATCAGCCTGGATACATCGAAGATTTAGAGCGAGAAGGGGCTCAAGTCATTGGTGTTGAGGTTAAGCGGTGCAAGCCCACAAATTTGACGATCTCCGATGAACCGGCTCCTTCCTTGGGCAGTTGGTCTAATCTTTATACCGTAAGCTAATCCCTGCTTGGTTTGATTTGGGGAGGCGTGTTAGCGCCACGTCTCCATAGATTTGACGAGTTTTGAGTTTTATCCGTTCTAAGTTTTACTAGTGTTAAGTCGCACGGGTATCGCCCCCGGCAAGTCATTGAAGGCCCACGAGTTCGGGGTGATCTGCAATCCAACGATCGATGCGATCGAGTAAGACTTCAGGAATCTCCCACGGCAACAAATGTGCGGTTTGGTCATAGCATTCCCATTCACAATTGGGCAGAGCCTTTGCAGTTTCTCGGCTTGATGCAGCGGTGATGTGGCGATCCTGTTCGCCAATGAGCATGAGGACGGGACACTGAATTTTGGGTAAATCGGGCACCCGGTTATAGCCGCGTCCCATGGCTTGATAGAGGGCTTGAGTTGCGGGCTGTGAGGTGGTCAAGTAGGCATAGACAGCGTCTCGGGCAAGGTAGCGGTAAGCCATGGGGTGATGGCGCTGGATTAGGTAGCGAAACAGCGATCGTTGACCCAGAGTTGCAATATTCCAATCCCACCCCGGTTTGATCCAGTTAATCAACCCAGCCACACCCGTCAAAATATTGTCGAGCATGGAAACTTTGGGATGATCACTCCAAGGCCGTGCTGCTGTTGCCACCAAGATTAAGCCACTGACCCGCTCTGGATACTGTAAGGCGAGTTCCATGGCCAAAATTCCCCCCAGGGACCACCCGAGGATCACTGCTCGATCGTCAGCCTGTTGATTCAGGAGGCCGATCAGATCCCCTAGGTGATCCTCCATCTGAAAGCGTTGGCCTGTGCGGCTTCGACCATAGCCCCGTAGATCCGGCGCGATCGTGCAGAATCGTTGACTCAGGTGCTGGGTAAAAACGCCCATACTGCGTCCCGTGCCTGGATGCCCGTGGAGACAGAGGATGGGATACCCTTGGCCCGATCGGGTCACATAGAGGGGGAAGGATTGATGACTTGCCAACTCAGCCATTGGAAAAACCTGGGATTCTGAACCTGCGATCGACCTTACCGGATGACGTGATGCCTTGCCCATCGTCTATGATGTTTTCTCAGAGGAAATCGCATGAGAATTTCTACCCATGACGGACGCCAACAAGCAACCTGAAGCAACGCCGACTGCAGCAACGCCTAAGGCCGCTGCTGCCGAGACTGCTGCAGCCAAGCCCAAAAAAGAAAAACCGCCAGCCCTGGAATCCAAACCCTTTGCTGATTTTATCCAGCAGGACTATTTACCTGCCCTACAAAAGGGGTTTGAAAAGCTGCAAATTGCAGGCGTTGCCTTGCAATTCATCAAGCAGAAGATCCCCGTCGTGGGCTATGCAGACTTCCCAGAATGCTGGCAAGTGGTGGGGCAATGGCAGGCCGAGCAGCAATTGCGCCAGTTCAATATTTACTTCTACGACGAAGATATTCAAGGCCAGCGGGGATTCTCTGCGACCTGCACCGGACGTGACGCCAGCACCCTGGAATCCTTCCGGATTGACGAGAAGAAGGTCACGTTGGATCTCCTAGTCTTGGGCACTCTCCAACGGTTGAATGGTCAGAAGTGGTTGGCACTGAACTAGGGGAAAAGGGCACTGAAGCTTAGGGTGAACTCTGCTCACAGCGTGAACTCTGGGTCTACAAGGTGTCTTCTAATCACGACCTCTAGCCTAAGGCGAACGGCAATCACTGGGGTCTAATCACGAAGCTCCCATCCCACCGCATGAGTTGGTCAAGGAGATGGTCAAGCTAGTGAGTTTGTAAAGCTAGATTGTAACGAAACATCAACTTCCTAGCTTTCACGCTGGACTGGCACAGGTGCCTTGATACACTAGAATCCGTAGATAAATTGGCGCTACCCATACATCGGCCTATTTGCTGGGTGCCAGCGCATCCTGCCATCTTCGAGAAAGCCGAAGCGTTTTAGAACGAACCACACGACGAGCGATCGCACCCATGGTAGATTCCCTTAAGAAACCCGAATTTGCAGAAATTCGTCCCGGTATTAAAGTACCTGCGAAGGAAACCATCCTAACGCCTCGCTTCTATACCACAGACTTTGAAGAGATGGCGCAGATGGACATGTCCGTCAACGAAGATGAGTTGCGGGCATTGATGGAAGAATTTCGCGCCGATTACAATCGTCATCACTTTGTACGAAGTGATGTGTTTGATAAGTCCTGGGATCACATTAGCGGCGAAACCCGCAATTTATTTATTGAATTTTTAGAGCGCTCTTGTACTGCTGAGTTCTCTGGCTTTTTGCTTTACAAGGAACTGTCCCGTAAGCTGAAAGACCGCAACCCTCTGTTGGCAGAAGGCTTTGCGTTGATGTCGCGGGATGAAGCTCGCCACGCTGGCTTCTTGAATAAAGCCATGTCAGACTTCAACCTGTCGTTAGATTTGGGCTTCTTAACGAAGAGTCGGAAGTATACCTACTTCAAGCCCAAGTTCATCTTCTACGCGACCTACTTGTCTGAGAAGATTGGCTACTGGCGCTACATCACGATTTATCGCCATTTGGAGAAGCATCCTGAGCATCAGCTCTACCCGATTTTCAACTTCTTTGAAAACTGGTGCCAAGACGAAAATCGTCACGGCGATTTCTTTGATGCGGTGATGCGCGCACTGCCCTACACCTTAAATGGTTTGCGGGCACGGCTCTGGTGTCGATTCTTCCTGTTGTCGGTGTTTGCGACGATGTACCTCAACGACATCCAGCGCACGGGCTTCTATGAAGCGTTGGGCTTTAACACGCGGGAATTTGAGCGGGAAGTGATTACCAAGACCAATCAGTCTGCGGGTAAGGTGTTCCCGATTATTCTGGATGTGGAGCATCCCGCTTTCTATCCTCGGCTGGAAAACTGCATCAAGAACAATGAGAAGCTGGCTGAAATTGCTGCTTCCAATGCCCCAGCTCCCATTAAGTTCCTGAAGAAGCTGCCCCATTACTTGAGTAATGTGACCAACCTGGTGGCGCTGTATTTGCTCAAGCCGATCGATGTGCAAGCCAGCCAAGGCGTTGTTCGCTAAACTTGTTTTTTAACTTGCATAGGTTTCTATGAAACCTGAAAGGCTCTGGACTCCAGAGCCTTTTTTGTAATATGGGCCTTGGTCATGTCGGGATTGGTTGGGGATTGATAATGTGGGCAAAGGTATGGGCACTGGGCAGTTACGGTGGGTAGATTCTGGTTTCGGGCGGTTGTTTTGTTGCGTTAGTGTGGGGCTGCTTGGCTACCTCATGATGGTTCCAGCAGTTGTCAGCCAGCCCCAGCCAGCTGCCCCCCCATTGTCTCCCTTAGACGTGGACTCAACGTTGCTCCAACAAAGTCCGACTTTGCGGAAGTGGTTGAACGATCGCCCCAATGTTTTAAACAGTATTCGGCAGGAACCTAGCTTTCGGACGCGGCTCCGGGTGGGCTATACCCACTTTGCTGGGGCGGGTGCAGGCTGGACGATCGGACTCGAAGATTGGCGGATCGCCCACAGTCCCATCACGGTCAGCGCCCAATATAGTAAGAGCGGTAATGGCGAGTCGGAAATGGTCGGCAGCGACCTGCACCTCTACCTGCGCCCTTTGGGGAGTTATGTGAATGTGGCTCCTGTTGTGGGGTATCGCTCCCTTCGCACGATCGCCGATCGCACGGATGGCTGGGCGATCGGGGGGCGATTCTTACTGGTACCCTCCCGAGGCGGTGGATCGGATCTAATTCTGCAACAAACCTGGGTCAATCCTGGCACTGTGGACGAAGTGGGGATTGGACAGATTACCGTTGGCTATGCGGTGACGCCTCAGCTGCGGGTTGCCGCAGAATTTGAACGATGGCGTGGCCGATCGATCCGTGACCATCGCATTGGCATTGGGCTGGAGTGGTTGCCCTAACGGCGTGGGACAAGAATGGCGTGAGACCCCAGGAGACCCCAGGCCCTACCAGCCACCCCCCCGTTTACCACTGGGTTTCACGGTCATCCAATTGGTTTTTGCCATCGCAAATTGCTCTGGTGACATTTTGGCTCCTGTTAAGTTCGCGCCGCAGAGGTTTGCGCCCCGGAGATTGGCATTGAGCAAGTATGCGCCCCGCAGGTCAGCCCCCCGTAAATCCGCTTCCTCTAAATCCGCATTGCTCAGATAGGCCTTGGTTAAGTTGGCATCCTTGAGATTGGCTCGATATAGATTGGCCCGACCAAAGTCAGTATTGATCAAGGTCGCGCCCTGGAGGTTGACCTGCTTAAACATTGCTTGATTAAAGGAGGCTCCGGAAAGATCGGCGCGGGGCAATTGCAGCGTTGAAAAATCGTGGGATGAAAAATCCCGCCGCCCCTTGCCATAGTAACTTTGGAGGTCTTCAGCGCTTAACTTAGGGGGTGTTTTACCTCGGCTTCCGGTGAATTGGGAGGCTTGCCCCTTTGAGTCTGAGGTCTTCAGGGAGGCGGAGGTTGCCCGAGCGGCCATGACCCGTTGGCGAGTGGCTCCCGATTGCAAACTGGTGGAGTCGGAGCGGTTGAGTTGTTGCTGGCGAGCACGGATGGCGAGTGCGGCTCGGGCTGCTGGAGACATGGGCGCATTTTTGTCGCCTCCGGAGCCCGTGAGATCCCCCGATCGCGCCGGGGTTCCAGGCTTATTGCCCTTAGACGGCACTTGGTTCATGCTATGGGCCAAGCTATCTAGATAGGGTTCTAGATCCAGCGCGCGGAAAATTTCATTGGCATTTTGGTAGCGATGGCGCACAGAAATTTCCAGCATTTTTTGGAGCACCTTGGCAAAATGCTCAGAAACGTGCACCTGTTGTCGCCAGAGGAGCTCTCCCGTTGCCGGATCGTAGGATAAATCCTTCGGAGATCGACCGGTAAGAAGGTAAACGCAGGTAACGCCCAATGCATAAATATCACTGGCAAACACAGGCCGCATTGCCATTTGCTCCGGTGGGGCAAACCCCGGCGTTCCGATCGCATAGGACGTGAAGGCTGTGTTTTCTGAAGCGTTATTCACCATGGCCTGCTCATGGTTTTTCACCGCTCCGAAGTCAATCAGGACTAATTTGAGATCGTGGGAACGGCGGATCAAGTTGGCGGGCTTAATATCGCGGTGAATGACTTGATGGCTGTGGATGTATTCCAAAACGGGTAAAATTTCACTGAGAAATTGCTTAACCCCCGCTTCTGTAAACGGCCCATTGCGTTTCACTTCCTGTTGCAATGTGGATCCGCTAACGTATTCTTGAACGAGATAAAATTCTTGATTGGCTTCGAAGTAGTCGAGGAGGCGAGGCACTTGGGGATGGTTGCCAATGCGACCGAGGGTTTGGGCCTCCCGTTCAAAGAGTTCCCGCGCCATCTGCATAATGTGGGGCGCACTGGCATTGGGCCGCAGTTGCTTAATCACACAGTTCGGTTGCCCGGGCAGCACTTCATCCCGCGCTAGATAGGTCGCTCCAAAGCCCCCTTGCCCTAGGGCATGGAGAACGCGATAGCGATCGCGCAATAACAACTTGGATCCACAAGCTTGGCAAAACTCTGCATCTATCAAGTTATCGGGATTAGGACAGCCTGGATTCAAGCAGTAGCTCATGCAGCGTCACCCGCGTATCGCTAAACAAACGATCAAGAAGTCAAGGAAAAAAGATATCTCAATTATCAACGCGAATTGTTGAAAAGAGAGGCGCAATCGCTGGAAATCCCTGATAAAGAGTTGCTAAAGCTACGTCCTGTCATCATCAAGTCCGTATAAACCTTCGTTTTTTTAGCGTTTATTTCCCCGTTAATGGGAAACCGTTATCAGGAAATTCCAATGGGTGTGAACGACTTTCAAGCGTTGAGAGCACTGGCATCTTCTGATTAAATACCTGGGTACTTAATACTAAGTACTTAATACTAAGGACTTAGGGAATTCTCCGTATAGTTTGCTCTCTTCAAACTCTATTATTCACCGAGTTTGCCAGAAGTAACATGGGGAAACTATTGGAGTCATCTAGAAAACATCCCGATTACGGAACTATGGAACGCTTGAACTGATGGCGAAAGAATGAGCATTATTCAGCTAGGCTGTGATCCTGCGCGATTGGGGTGTGAAATCCGATCGAATGGGAGATTTGCATCTCTGGATCTCTTTCTCCGATTCTGGAATCCGATCACCCCTCCGTAATTAGATGATACCCTGACCCTGAATTCTAGGGCTGGGGGGGCAGCCACCGGAGCCGGGGGAACGGTACAATGGGCACGGCCTAATGATCAAAGTCAATTTCTGATGCGTATTTCCCTGAACTGGTTGCGAGACCTGGTTGATTTTTCTCAATCTGCGGAAGAGTTAGCAGACCTGCTGACCATGGCAGGCTTTGAAGTAGAAGATATCGAGGATCGTCGCACTTGGGCGGATGGTGTTGTGGTGGGTCGTGTGGTAGAGCGGCAGCAGCACCCCAATGCGGATAAACTCAGCGTCTGCCAAGTGGATATTGGAACAGGAGAAATCAACCAGATCGTTTGCGGGGCTGCCAATGTCCGCGCGGATATTTTTGTCCCGGTGGCAACGGTGGGTAGCTTTTTGCCCCGGGTGGGAGATGCAGGGCTGAAAATTAAACCTGCCAAACTGCGGGGAGAACCGTCGAATGGCATGATTTGTTCCCTCGCGGAGTTGGGCCTGACGAAAGACTCAGAAGGGATCCATATTTTCGATGAAACGATCGGGGGTGACATCCAACCCGGGACGGATGTTCGGCCTTTGCTGGGGTTGGATGAGGTGGTTTTGGATTTGACCTCCACGGCGAATCGGGCCGATGCCCTGAGTATGATTGGGATTGCGCGGGAAGTGGCGGCGCTGACGGGTAATCCGCTGAAAATGCCGCGATCGGAAGAAGTGACTGCGACGGCGGGAGCACAGTTAACGATCGACATTGCTGACCCCCAAGCCTGTCCTGCTTATATCGGTACAGTGATTGAGGGCGTCAAAATTGGCCCCTCTCCCCTGTGGTTGCAGCGCCGCTTACAGGCGGCAGGGGTACGCCCGATTAATAATGTGGTGGATGTGACGAACTACATCATGTTGGAATGGGGACAACCCTTACATGCCTTCGACCTCGATCGGTTAAAGCAGGTCGCGGGCGGTGACGAGCTAAAGCTGGGGGTTCGTTTTGGGACAGCGGGTGAAACCTTGGTGACCTTGGATAGCCAGGAACGGACGGCCACGGAGCAAACGCAGTTTATTACGGTCAACGATCGCCCGGTGGCCCTGGCAGGGGTGATGGGGGGCGAAGCGACGGAAGTGTTTGACGGGACGACGAATCTGTTGCTGGAAGCGGCGCTGTTTGATGCAGCGGTGACTCGGCGATCGGCCCGCAGTCAAGGGTTACGATCGGAGGCTTCGGCGCGCTATGAACGGGGGGTTAACTTAGCGGAACTGGAACTGGCGCAACGGCGGGCGGTGCAGTTAATCACGGAGTTGGCGGGGGGGACTGTAACGGCCCAGGCGATTGCCGATCATCGTCCGGCTACGTTAACCCGTGAGATCGAACTGCGCCTCGATCGGGTGAAGCAGGTGCTGGGCATGGTGGTGCGCGGGGATGATCTGAGCGAACTGGAAGCCGCCGAGGTGGAAAAAGCCTTGGTGGCGTTGAATTGCCAACTGACGGCTACCGGGGAAGGGGTGTGGACGGTGACGGTGCCGCCCTACCGCTACCGAGATCTGGAACGGGAAATTGATCTGATTGAAGAAATTGCCCGGATGTATGGTTTCAATAATTTTGCCGATACCTTGCCGGATAAGGGGGAAGTGGGTTTTCTCTCGCTGGAGCAGGTAGTGCTGCGGAAATTGCGATCGGCGTTGCGGGGCATTGGCTTAACGGAGTTGATGCATTATTCCTTGGGCAAGCCGGGGAGCGATCGGCAGGTGGTGTTGAGTAATCCGCTGTTTGTGGAATATTCGGCCCTGCGGACGAATTTGATGGATGGGTTGATTGAAGCCTGCCAGTACAACCTAGAGCGGGGAAATGGTGCGCTGAATGGTTTTGATATTGGCCATGTCTTCTTCCAGGATGAGGATGGTTTAGGGGAAGGGGAAGTCCTAGGTGGGATTCTTGGTGGTGATACTTCGCGGGGGCGTTGGCTTCGCGGGGTCAAGGAAGTTCCGATGACTTGGTTTGAGGCGAAGGGGCTGTTGGATGCGGTGTTTGATCAATTGAAGTTGCCGGTGGAATACCAGCCTGATAGCCGCGATGCCCGCCTCCATCCTGGACGGACGGCTTCTCTGTGGATCCGAGGTGAGCGGTTGGGAACCTTTGGCCAACTGCATCCGCAATTGTGTCAAGAACGCGGGTTGCCGGATGGGTTGTATGTGTTTGAGTGGGATTTGGATCTGATTTACAAGAATTTGGAATCGGAGGAAGCTATGGTTCCGGTGTTCCAACCTTTTTCGACCTATCCTGCCAGCGATCGCGATTTGGCGTTTTATGTGGCAACGAAGGTTTCGGTTTCCGATCTGGAGCGGGCAATCCGGAAAGCGGGGGGCAATTTACTGGAATCGGTGGAGTTGTTTGATGAGTATAAGGGCGATCGAGTGCCGGAAGGTAAGCGGAGTTTAGCGTTTCGGATGGTGTACCGCACGGACGATCGAACGTTAACGGATGCGGATGTTGATCCGGTGCAACAGAAGGTTCGTGATGCGTTGGTGGAGAAGTTCCAGGTTGAGTTACGTAGCTAAGGCGATTGTGTTTGCGATCGTGTTTGTGCTTGTGATTCGTAATCTATAGTTTTCATATTGGAGGCGAGATGCTCACTTTGTTAAAAGGAGTTGATCGCCTCTATTTTTTATGGGTTGTATGTTCTAATTCCAGCTTGGGTTGTTTGGTTTTGGATGATGGTTTTTGAAGTATCAAATGATACTCGATCGGTTTTTGCAAATACGGATTGACAGGGGTCTACTTTCTCCGTAATCTAGCTGTTCATAGCGGTTGCGTGGACATCCTTCTTTTACGAGACGGTTTGGCATGAAGCACGGGGCCGCTGGGATCCTGAAAATTTAGGGCACTACCCTTTGTTGCGGCAACAACTCCGGGTAGCTATTCCCCCTCGCTGAGTGCACAGCAAGGAGGCTTGATGAGGATTTTAGCATCTGACCGAGCCACTCTTGTTTGTGATGTCAAACGGGGTGGCTCTAAATTTTTGGGCTTCTTTAGACCCTCATCTCCGGCCCTTCTCCCGCAAACAGGAGTAGGGAGCAAGATTGCGTTAGGGATGAGATTCACTTCAATAAGGAGAAGCTCAGTTATGGTGAAAGGTTCTAGCGATCGGGGCGATCGTGAAGTTCAACACGAGAAACAACGCTTACAGATCCACTTAATCGGTCACAAGGAGTTCGTGCAGGATACGATTAATCAATTCCATGCGCATCGGATCGCCGATCGAATTCATTGGAGTCAACCGATGAAGATTGTCCATTCGGATGGGCAATACATCAGCATATTGAGTCGTGAACGCCAACGGTAACGGTTGAAGCAGGAGGAATCCCGCAGGTTCGTTGATGGGAATGGCCTGCGGGTTCTTCGATCGAAGATCAGAAACTGTATTAAGTAATATTTTGCGATAATTACTCACAATAGTTCACTTTTTTAAAGCGAAATAGCTTGTACCACCCCATAAAATCAGGATATTTTATGGAAAATGAGGGCATATTCACAGGAAATTTCTGTATAACTACTTGCTATGTTGCCTCCCTGATGATGTGTCGTAGCGTCCTTTGTAGTTGATCATCAATCCAATAAGCAACACCAATGAGAACGGCTCGAACAGCACGAAAATCAACCTTCCATCAGTTCCTCTCAAACTTCGAAGACCTGGGATTAGAGTAAGATTGATCAGTAGTAAAAACTACCCAGAATTTAATAATCCGGTACTTGAGCTAGTGTGGTTTATGCGTATGTCCGTAGCACTTGATGTTTTTCAAAAATGTGTTGAAGCCGTCCAACAGGGAGAACTAATTGAGTCAGTCAGTGCGAAGGATAAAGAGTTTCATTTCCAAAACTGGTTTCAGAACCGATTGGAGTCGCTAAGTTTATTTTTTGAAGCCCCAGGCCGAAATACTTACCCTGATTTTCGGATGGTAAATTCTGCTGACGGGTTTGAAGTCAAGGGCTTAGCTTGGCCGGGACGCGAACGAGATTATGACTGCAACAGCCAAGTTCCCTCTGGTTTCCATAATGGAAGACAAGTTTTTTATGTATTTGGCCGCTACCCTGCTGATTTGTCGCAATATTCCCCTCAAGTGGGGGGGCGTCGCTGTTACCCAGTCATCGATTTAGTGATCTGTCATGGCGACTTTCTCAATGCAAATCGCGAGTACGTTCACAAAAACAAGAGTGTTAAGGGATTCGGAAGCTACGGTGACATCATGATTCGAGATCGAAAAATGTATGTTGCTCCGACTCCATTCGCGCTAACCGAAGGGACAACGGGGCTGATGACCTTAATTCTCCCTGAAAGTATTGAAATCGATGAGCGTTTTCAGGAAGTGGGTCAATTGGTTCGAGTTGAAACAGGTGAACTTGTTGTTGGCTACAAGTTTGACTTGCGGACTAATGAGCTTAGTGCCGAGAAGGTGCCTAACCCAACAGTTGGGAATCCCCAGAGATTCAAAGCCTATCGTTTGACAAGTCAGACAAACAAGGCTGTATCAATGGCGATCGCCCCTGTCGGATTAATGGAGCAGGGAGAGGATGGAGAATGAAAGCTATTGAACACCAAGACTTCACTAGTAATACTCTTGATAAGAAGGAAATTGAATCTGACTTTCCCATTCTCGAAGTTAGTCAACTTGCAAAAAAAGAAAGCTGGCGAAAGGAGATTAACCGTCCTATCTACCACATTCATAAGTGGTGGGCAAAGCGGCTGGGATCGGTTTTTCGGGCAATTTCACTAGCCGCACTTTCTCCAGAAAAATTCCATACATGGAAAAACTTCTATATACGACAAGACTTTCGTGGGAAAGTCGTTCTCGATCCATTTATGGGTAGTGGTACTACACTGGGGGAATCGCTGAAATTGGGGTGTAAAGTGATAGGCTGCGATATCAACCCAATCAGCACTTTTCTGGTTCGACAAGCTTTGACAAGAGTCCCTGAGTCTGAACTAAGATCAACTTTTGCTCAATTGGAACAAGAAGTCGCCAAGGAAATCCAGCAATATTATCAGACCCGTGATCCCGAAACAGGTGAATGGATTCCTGTTTTGTATTATTTCTGGGTGAAGATTATCACCACACCAGAGGGTGAATCCATTCCCTTATTTTCAAATTATGTATTTGCTAAGAATGCCTATCCGCAAAAGAAACCAAAATCTCAAATTATCTGCCCTAACTGTTGGAACATCATTGAAGATCGTTTTGATACAACCTATCTCCCATGCCCTCATTGCCAAACTCAGTTTAATCCACAACAAGGGCCCGCCAAAGGTCAGTATGTATACTCTAGATCGGGCAAGCGTTACAAGATCAAAGCCCTGATTCAAGCGCAGAATAATCCACCAGAACATCGTATGTATGCAATGTTAGCTTTGCGTGCCAATGGTGAGAAGATCTATTTGCCAGTGAAGGATGAAGATTTGGCACTTTTTTGTGATGCAATCAAACGATTAGCCAGAGAAGATCTACCAATTCCAACCATGCCTGTGCGTCCCGGTCATAACACCGATCAAGCAAGAGGATATAATTATCTTCAGTGGCGAGACTTCTTCAATGCCCGACAGCTTTTGTGTCTTGGTTTGCTTCTGCGTGCGATTCTCAATATCGAGAACAAAGCCATTCAAGAACAGTTTATCTGTTTGTTTTCGAGTACTTTAGAATTCAACAACCTGTTTTGTAGTTTCAAGGGCGAAGGGACAGGAGCTGTAAGACATATGTTTTCGCACCACATTTTGAAACCAGAACGCGCACCCCTTGAAAACTCTGTCTGGGGAACTGATAAAAGCAGCGGAACCTTTGCAACACTTTTTGAATCTCGATTGATTCCGGCAAAACGCTATCTCGATAATCCTTTTGAAATCTCCATAGAAACCGATCTATTCGGGAACAGCATAGGTAGTCATAAGATTACAGCGAGCCAAGCAATCAACGTCTCTTTAGTCGAATCCTGGGAAGCCTTTTCTCAACAGGAGCAGGCAGCACTCATTCTTAACGGAAGCAGCGATCGTCTCCCAATCCCCAGCGAAGCCGTTGATGTTGTTATCACTGATCCACCCTACTTTGATTTTGTTCATTACAGTGAGTTGAGTGACTTTTTCTTTGCTTGGATTGCACCCGTTTTGAAGGAGCGATACTCATTTTTTCGGTGTGCGGATTCCTCACATTTTGGTGAGGTGCAACATAATGACCCACGCCTCTTTGCACAGCAACTCAGTCGAGTGTTTGCCGAGTGTTATAGGACTTTAAAATATGATGGATTACTGATCTTTAGTTTTCACCACTCACGTTCTGAGGGATGGGCTGCAATTTGCGAGGCAATCCGGGCTTCCGGGTTTAAAGTGGTAGCTGCACATCCAGTTCATGCGGAGCTAAAAGTGGCGACTCCAAAGACCTCTGTAACAGAACCGATTAGCCTTGATGCAATTCTGGTCTGTTGTAAAAGTGAAGAAGATTTAAACTCCTCTGTAGACATTATTGCATCTAGAATGAAAGCAGAGAGACTGGGAAAAATGTTGGAGTCTGGTGGAATTAAGCTATCTGAGCCTGATAGGTTTGTGATCTTAGCATCCCAGTTACTAGTGGAGATGTCTAAAAAATCCATGTCTTTTGAAAATATGAATTATCTACTTCAGCAACAGTCAATAACGACTAACATCGTATCTGAGGCGGATGGTTGAGAGTTCTTGGTGGTGATGCCAAGCATATCTGTTGCTGCCTTATCTCAGTCGTTAAGTACTCTCTGATGATGCGCTATTAGCTGACCTCTCGCTGCACTACGATGTGGTCATTAGCTGCCTGTTCATGGATGAAATCTACTACCAGACCCGCAATGGTTCCCTTCGGCGCAACATTCGCAAAGAAGGAGTTCTCCTATGACCGATGAACAACGAGAACTCCTTCTCAAAGCCCAGCAAAGTGAGGCAAAACGATAGGAGTTCTCGTTTCCATTCAATTGGGTTCCCCAGCGAGTGGGGAGCAATCAAGGCACTGATAAACCAGTTCGCTGGGCAATACAAGTTTCCATTCAATTGGGTTCCCCAGCGAGTGGGGAGAAATGCGCGAGACGACTCACCCCGAACCCCGATGTACTTGTTTCCATTCAATTGGGGTAACTACTCAGGCTTAAAAAAATAGAGAGTTTTTACAAGAATCCAGAAAAAGCAGTTAATTTAGCATTCTATTAGGGACTAGAGATTGAATCTGTGAGTAAACCTGCGCTTCAACCCATCCAGCTC
>NZ_JACJRC010000043.1 GCF_014697025.1 Alkalinema sp. FACHB-956
TACCGAAATCGAGGACGGAGCCTGCGGCATAATGTCCTGATTTTGGCACCGTCTCTCACAGAACTCAGCCACTTTAGCAGGTTGGGCAATTTTCCTCTGCTTCTAATCCTTTAGTCCAAACTCCAGACCTAAGTTTTTAGTCCAAAAGTTTTTAGCCCAAAAGTTTTTACTCCACATTATCTAGCCCAGTTAACCAGTCTTTAACTCAGTTAAGAAATCAAGCGTTTCATGAACTTTTACATCACTGATTAAACTTTCTTTTCAAGCCCCTAAATATTGATTGCGAACTTCCATGATCCCCTCAAAAATCTGATAACTTCTCATAATTAAACCTATCCAGATTAAGGACGACAACTATGCAATCTCCCCGCAAGCACCTGGGTCAGTCGATCGGATTAGGCGTTTTGTTGGCGCTGGCAAGTGTGGGTATGTTGTGGACGGTTGCATCGTTCTAACAGAAATACGACTAGTGGGATCTCTGGTAGGAAAGCCGATTCCCAGGGATCACTTCTCTTCTGCAACATGTCTGCGTGGAACTCTCAAATAACAAAAGCAAGGACTCCGATGTTCCTTGCTTTTTTTTGGACAATATTACCCAGCTCAAAAATCATTTCTCAAAAGTCCTGTCCCAAAAGTTATGCCCTCTCAGACGACTCTGGCGGAGCGAAGCTCTATGTCCTAGAGAGGTTTATGTATTTCAGAGAGACAAGTATTTCAGAGAGGCAAGTATACCGGAGATGCGATCCATTGGAGAAAAGTTGTGGTATCCCGCTGCTGCTGACCATATAGCGCGGGACTCTATGACGCTCCAAAAAACTCAAACGTTAAACCCCAAAAAAAACAAAAACCAAAAAAAACCAAAAAAACAAGTTACAACCCAAGTTAAACCCGTTGCAACAAGTTCACCCCGTGGGAATCAGTCCCACAGGTATTTAAAAGATGGTATTGCTGACTCAAACTGCGCACTTGCTGGGATTCTTCAGGACTAGGTCTCCAGGGCTTGGGGTTGCCATAGGCATAGTAGGTTTCCACCCCGTCAATTCCCACTTTGACCGCTGCCAGAATCAAATCCTCATGGGAACGGCGATAGCGAGCTGGGTGAGCCAACACCGCTACTCCTCCCCCCTGGTGAATGGCTGAAATCACCTGGTGGGCCTCCGCTTCATCCCCCCGAGGGGCCGTGCCCGTTAAATATTCCGCGATCGCGGGATGGAAGGGATCGAAGGCATAGCCCAAGATATGAACTTCCACATCCAGTAAGCGGGAGGTGATTTCGGTACCCGTCCAGAGGTGGGGAACGGGTTTACCCAGATTATTGGGTTGCTGCTGCCACTCTTCAAAAAAGTGCTTAGCCGCATAGAAGCCAGAAATCTGATGGTGATCGGTAATGGCAAAACCAGATAACCCAATCTCCAGAGCTTGTTCAGCCAAAATATCTGGCCGAAGTTGCCCATCGGAGTGGGTTGTGTGCATGTGGAAATTGTAGGTATAGGGACAACTATCAGCGTTAACTGAAGCGAAGACTCGACGAAGAGCTGCCAGATCCTGTGCTGCCGGCTTCTCGCTCGTTGCAGTCTGCGGAAGAACAACCGCCATGGAGTGCCTCAAAATGGTGTGTTTGGCGTAACAACGTTACCTAACTTTACTTTAGTCTACGCGTTCACAAGTGTGGGAAAGGGGAATTTTTGCTTTTCTATAGTTGTATTTCGTTTTCGCTATCAGTGCATTTATCCAGGGAAAGAACTCGTAAATGCACTGAGAGACTGACTATTTGAATGAAAACTGGCTGGAAACACAACGATGAGCGGCTTGCTCTTCCATGCAAGAAATGAGTGGAGATTTAGTTTCCCTTCGGTTTCACTAATCCATGCTCTAGCGCGAACCGAACAAGTTCTGTACGGCTATTGGTGCCTGTTTTCGTAAACAACCGACTGACATATTTCTCCACGTTCCGCACACTGGTATCTAAGCGACGGGCAATTTCCTTATTCATCAACCCATCCACCACCAATTCCAGAACGCTCTGTTCCCGAGGCGTGAAATCAATATGAATCGGGGCAGCGGTCGTCTGCAAGGTGCCTTTCTGGGTCAGCAGGGCTTTGATTTCCTTGATTTGACGAGCCAATTCTGCGACATCGGGGTTTTCAATATCACCTGACCCCGCTTGAGCCGCTTTTTGACGGGACAGAATATTTTTGACGATCGCCACGAGTTCATCGGGGTCAAAGGGTTTTGGCAGATACGCATCACACCCGGCATCGTAGCCCTGGATGCGATCGTTGGTCATGCCCCGCGCCGTCAGGAAAATCACGGGCAGGGATTGGAAGCGAGGATCCTCCCGTAGCCGTTTTAGCAATTGGTAGCCATCCACCTGGGGCATCATGACATCACTAATGACCAAATCCGGCAGAATGCGCTGGGCTACGTCCCATCCTTCATCGCCGTTGGTTGCCGTATGCACCGTAAAGCCACTGTCTTCTAGGTAGGCTTGAACGGCCTCCCGTAGACCAGGCTCGTCGTCTACCAATAGAAGTTGCTCTGCCATAATCCTCTCCCTATCTCTTTCTACTTAATGTACTTGAGTTCTCAGCAATGTACTTGAGTTCTCAGCGGTTGATGATTTTACTGTCTATCGGACTCCCATCAAACGACCTAACGCCGATCTATCCGCTGGACTCACGGCGACGAGCCTCTAACCAATCCTGGAGGATCAGTGCAGCCGCTTTACGATCGATCAATCCCTTGTTGCGAGAGGGCTGGATATTTTCCGCTTGCAGCAGTTGTTCCGCCGCAAAACTAGTCAAGCGTTCATCCACCCATTCAATCGGGAGATTCAGCGCTTTGGAGAGAGCCTTGGCAAATTTTTGGGTTTGCTTAGCCTGAGCCCCGATCGTGCCATCCATTTGGTAGGGGAGGCCAATGACTAAGACTTGCACCGATCGCTCCTGCACCAGAGGTTGCAAAACGCTGACCACATAGTCAAAGGACTTCCGCTCGATCGTCATTAACCCCGTTGCACCCAGTCCCAAGCCATCACAGCCTGCAACCCCAATCCGCTTTTTCCCCACATCCAACGCGAGGGCAGACAGTCTCTCCACATTCTCTGTTCCCACTGGCCCTCACCTCGCCCTAGCAGCAGGGATCGCCGTGATCATGGGGCGGGAAAAAGTCTTGGGTTTGACTCTCAGCGGTTGTGGAAGCGTCTTTGGCAGAACGATGTTCCTTGACGGACCAATGGTTGGGGCGCTTCGATTCGATCGTGATGCGTCCAGGAACCGGTTTACGAACGGGTTGTAACCCCGGAATGACATCCGCCAGTTGCAGTCCTTCCAGCGCTGGGGCCTGACGAGTTTCCCGGAGTTTATGCCAGACCGATCGGGACATGAGCAAGGTGTGGGCAATCCGCTCCGCACCAATGCGTTCTAAGTAGGCTTCGCGTTCCGGGTGGTAATCCGCCGATAGAATCTCTAGGCTTTGCGAGGGCACCTCTTGGACAATCCGCGCCATTTGAGCCATGACTTCGGGGTAGAGCCAAGTATAGGCCGGATGCACCGTTAGCTGTGCCGTGTGAGGACGGGAGCCATCGCGGCAGAGTTGCAGTTGGAAGTAGGCGATCGCAACCTTACGCTGGGGTTCAAAGACATAGCCGCTCACTGCTTCGGTATTGGTCACCCATTGCTGAACCAAGCGCACTACTGAACCCAGCAGGCTCGTTTTAAAATCCTGGGGATGGCGATCAAACACCTGGCGTACCAACGGTGGCATCGCCATATTGTCTAGCTGGTAGAGCAAATGGGCATCGGCATTGCTCACTGGCAAAAGGTTAGGCAAGTCCGGTTCTCGGTCTGCCAATTCTTGAAGTTGCTCAGCGGAAATTTGCCAATAGGTCACCTGGGCGACGGGCTGAAAGCCATTGTGACGATAGAGACTTAGCCCGGATTCATCATTGACATCCAATTCTAAAATCCAAGTCCGCGCTTGCAGAATTGTCTCAAAGCAATAGCGCAGCAGCAGGGAACCCACTTCATTCCGGGTCAGTACCGCATTGGTGGAGACAGCAGGGGTTCCCTCCTCCACAGCACTACTTTTGGGAACGGTGTCAGAGGCCGCACGATCGCTGGACTGGACGATCGTGGACTCCATTGCCACCCGATCGACTCGCCAAGTGGTTCCTGCATGGTTGAAGGGCGACACTTTAATCACGCCTTTGACCCGTTGTTCCACCTCTGCTACATAGGCAGAGAGTGCATGGCGCAGCGGATTGGGAAACCAACTGAGAAACTTGAGTAAACCATACCAGCGACTCAAGGAAATCGCTTGCTCCCGCACCATGGATGCAGCAGAATCCATCTCGTCGTGTTCCTGCATCAACCGATCGACGGTATCCACGTCACGGTAGTGCAGGGGACGAATGGACAGGTTTGTCGTCTGCCGAAAAGCTCGCATCATGGGAGAAGCCGTCCTAGTTCCTTAGGGTGAGGGATTGGGTGCTGGCACAGCAAGACCTGTTGTAGTCGCGGCAGTCGGACGGATCAGAACCAAGGGGGTTTGCTCATTGGCATTGCCTGCCGGATTGGTAATCAAAGCCTGAGTGAGAAATTTTTCAGATACGTCCGAAGTCGATGCTAATATCTTAACCCTTCGTAAATCATTCACGTCTACCACCGCAGCGGAAAGCCCGGTTTCCCGTTGAATGCGATCGCACAGACCCTGCGGATCGGCGGGGCCAAGGACGACAAATTTATCGTAGGGCGGAATTGTACCAGTTACATCATCAATCAGATTGGCCTGTTCTCCGGCTAAACGGTAGAACATTCCATCAACCTGGAGCGGTTTGGAAATCGATCGGGGCAACAGTTTGAACGGAATGCTGACCACGAAGGCAAAAAAGACGCGGGGGGCTCCGGCAATATCAATCAAGGTTTGTAGTCCACAGGCCGTTGCCAAGCTGGATGTCCGATCGAACATGTAGCACAGGCGTTTGGCCAACCAACCCGGTTGGATTTCAGTGTAGTGACGGTAGCGCCCCTGCATGATGGCAACAGGGGATTCGCCCAAGGTCACGACATCTCCTGGTTGAGCATGGGGAACCACGTAGCGCTTAACCACCTCAATCGGATCATCCAAGCTACTGAGCAGGTGGGTTTTGACGGGTAGCAGTTCGGCATTGTCCGCCGATCGCCATTGCTTAGACCCGGTGGCATCGGGAAATTTCAGGGGCACCACAATATGCTTGGTGCGCGGGATGCGTCCTCCGGGGCCGTAGGTCACAAAATGCACCTTAACCCAAACGGATTGCAAGCTGGCTAAATTCTCGCCACTGATTTCCACTTGCACTTCGATCGGCTCCCGTTTGCCAACCTCAACGATGTCGCTTTCCCAGTAGCCATCATCACGGGGATCAATATCGGGGAATCGAGAAATAATTCGTGTTTTGACCTGATGCTGCTCGACGGGATCTTTAGACAGGAGCGTTGCTTCGGCCCAAATTTCCGGCACCATCACATCGAGTCGTTGGGTTTGGTTGACGAACTCTAGATCCCCAATCAAAAGAATTCGATCGGCCTCTGCGACCTCTAGCCCCCACTTCCCTGCCGTTAACTCTAGGCGATTGCCAGCCCGTCGCCGATATTGTAAGTCCAGTCCGATCGCGGCCAACCCAAAAATCCCTAGAACCGCCAGAAGAAGCTTGAGAATCACAATTCCCTCAACCTGCCCAATACACTTGGATAAATGCAATTAAATCAATGCAATGCCTGAAGATTATGCCTTAAAACGATGGCTTTACTTACATCGCTTTCTAGACTGACCTTGCTTTCTGACCTGACGTGCGTTCGACCAACGAAAGTGTCCCTTACAAATCTCCTGTGCTTGGACGCAGAATTCACTTTCGGGGGGTGTCGGGGGAGTAGAGTCCCCTGACATGGCAGGGGGGCGGGGAGAAGTTCCCCGATCTTTGCTGCGGAGCAGCCCCGACGATCGCGCCTCACCACAAATTCATCGAACTTACGTTGACCTGACGTGCGTTTAAGAATCACCCCGATCGGCAAACAGGCCAAAATTCCTACAGCCGCGCTGCACACAAAGCCGCGCCAATCAAACCCACCTGGGGATTGAGTACCACATGCACCGGAATTCTCTCCAGTAATGGACTCATGCGCCCTTTGTGGGCAAACGCTTGCAGAAATGGGCCAGACTGCATCAGGGGTAAGATTTTTGCAGCAATCCCCCCGGCAATGTACAAGCCGCCATAGGGCAACAGTTTCAACGCTAAATTGCCTGCCTCGGAACCGTAGGCTTCCACAAACAGTTGCAAGGCTTGCTGACATAATCGATCGCTACCTGCTAGGGCAGCAGCCCCAATGATGCTGCCGGGATCCACTGTTTTTTCAGACTGCCCTGCTTCTGCTTCCCACTGACGAATGGCTGCAGCTATTTCCGGCGTTTCGGTGGCATAGTTACGATCGCGCAGAAATTGATAGATCGACACGATGCCTTGGCCTGACACCACCCGCTCCACGGACAGGCGATCGATATTGAACTTGTCTAATAGATAGCGCGATAGTTGATATTCGATCTCACTCCGTGGCGCAAAATCCACATGGCCGCCTTCCGAGCTAAAGACCTGATATCCCGTGGCGCTATGAATTAGAAACCCTTGTCCTAAGCCCGTCCCGGCCCCAATCACCGCGATCGGCGCTGTACTTTCCGATTCCCCCACCTGCAAAGTGCACAAGTCCTGATCCTGGAGCCCCAACACGCCATACCCGACGGCGGCAAAGTCATTAATCAGCGACACCTTGGGAATCTTCAGTTCCTCAGAGAGGCGATCGGCTGCCAATAACCAGCCCAGATTCGTCAGTTTAGAGGTGTTGTTGACCACAGGCCCCGCGATCGCAAAACAGGCTTTTGCTGGAGATAAAGAGTTCCCCGCCTCTGGTTTCCCCGCCTCTGGTTTCCCTACCTCTGCTTGCGCCCTGTCTAAAAATGCCGTCACCATGGGCACGAGGTCGGGATATTCTCCACTGAGATAGCGCATTTCATAAACGGTTTTCCAGTCTGCATCGGAGACCAAATCCACCAGTCGCAGAATGGTTTTTGTTCCGCCAATATCGCCAGCCAACAGGAGAGTCATGGAAAAGATGCCTAATGAATCGCATCGCCATTGTACTGAAGTCCGTCCTAAGGATGAACCATCGTCTCAGCCAAATCCTTGTCAGTGATTCGAGAACTCCATCAGCCACTGTGGCCCTCTTCCGGCCCACCTCAAACTGCCGTAAAATCTTAACTTCCAGCCTTGCTCAAAGACATCAACCTTCTATGGATCGCGCAATTTCTGATCTTCGTAAAGACTACACACTCCAAGCGCTCAATGAAACTGATGTGAGCCCGAACCCCTTTGAGCAATTTCGCACTTGGTTTGATCAGGCTCTCGCAGCCCAGTTGCCGGAACCTAACGCCATGACGATCGCCACTGCCACTCCCGATGGCATTCCTTCTGCGCGTATTGTGCTGCTTAAGGGCTTTGATGAGCGGGGATTCGTCTTTTTCACGAATTACAACAGCCACAAAGGTCAGGAACTTCAAGCCAATCCCCAGGCGGCGATCGTCTTTCTTTGGCGAGAGCTAGAACGACAAGTTCGGATTCAGGGAACGGTGGAAAAAGTGGATGCATCGGAATCGGATGCCTATTTCCACAGCCGCCCCCTAGGCAGTCGCTTGGGCGCTTGGGCCTCGGAGCAGAGCGCGGTCATTCCCGATCGGGCAGTCCTAGAACAGAAACTCGCTCACTTAGAAGCCACCTATCCCGATGGTGAAATTCCCCGACCCGACCATTGGGGCGGCTTTCGCGTGAAACCTAAAGTGATCGAATTTTGGCAAGGGCGATCGAGTCGTCTCCACGATCGCCTGCGCTATCAACACATAGAAGGCCATTGGCACATCGATCGTCTGGCTCCCTAAAGTCAGACCAGTCTTGCTACGCCCGCTTGGTACAAGCTTTACACTTGGTACACTCGTTACAATAGTGCCAGCCTAACCAGTGAGTCCTCACCGAGCCAGTTCTCACCGAGCCAGTGCCCACCCTACCCGCCCCCAGGATTCATGTCCATTGATTTCGGCCCCTTTTTATTCACGATCGATCCCAATGCCATTGCAGCCACGGGGTTGTGGTCGTTAGCACTCTATCTGGGATTTTCGCCCGTCGCCGGCTGGATGACGGATCAACTCTCCAATTGGATGAGCTACGTCGATCGATCGCTCTATAGTTCCGCCCAGGAATACGAACGCACCCGCCCTGCCCGAGAAGCCCAAAATACCTTCTACGGTTCCTTACTCAGCATTATTCCGTTCTTTATTCTGGGGGCCCTGTGTAACTACGGCGTCGAGCGTGGGCTGGGCCACAATTGGGCTATCAGTGTGGCCATGCTGGTCTGTGTCGGGTGTGGAGTGTATGAGTTGGGGCGGCGAGATGGCAAAGCCGATCGGGATGACGATTAGCTGGTCTAGCTGTTCAGCGGCAGCATCGGTCGATTCCGTCGCAGTCCGTTGAATTGAATTCCGTTGCAGTCCGTTGAATTGAACTGGATGCAATGTTTAACCGGGGAACCTAGGGATTTAACCGGGGGAACCTAGTGATTGCTCTGGGCCATCTCTTCTTGGACGATCTGGGCAACCTTGGTGGCAGCGCCCGGTTCTCCCCGGACTTGGCGCAGGGCTTCGCGCATGGCTTGTAGTTGTTCAGGATGAGCGATGTAGGTCAAAACGCGATCGGCGACCATTTGAGGCGTCAAATGTCCCACCATTTCCGGCACAATTTCTCGCTTTGCCCAGATATTCGGCCAAGCCAATAACCCCAATCGCTTGAGCACCATCGTGTTAATCAGTTTGGCAAACAAGGTGCCCACCCCCGGCAAGTTTGCCAAGAGCCCTAATATCCCATCCCACGATCGCATTGCATCCAGTTGATTGGTGGGCAGCATGACAATCATCGGAATCCCCAAGGCTCCTAGTTCTGCGGTATTAGCACCCACGGTCGTCACGCAGAGATCACATTGCCGCAGCAGCCCATGGTGGGGCGTGTAGGGTCCATCATCTCCGTCCGTCCACAGTTCAATTTCTACACCTTGCTCCGTTTTTAAATAAGGTGTTACCTGTTTTGAATAAGGTGTTACCCGAGGCGTTTGAGCTGGAATCCCCTCTGAGCCAGCCTCCTGCGGCAGAATTAACGTCGCACCCACGCCATCCACCAGGGCTGCAATAGGGTTTTGGGTAGGATCAGCATACTTGGCCAAGGTGGTTAAATCCAACGAGGGAGCCATGGGAAGGACAAAGCGCGCCTGGGGATAAACTGCCGCGACCCATTCCGCGATCGCGCACATCAAGGGAACCCCTTGACTCAATTTAGCGGCTTTGGATCCGGGCAACAGTCCAATCATAGGCTGAGTCGTAGGGCAGATGGGGCGATCGATCGCTTCTACATCACTCATCAGATCGCCCACAACAACACATTTCTGCCGATCGACGGGTTTTAAAGCCTCGATCACATTAGACTGCATCACTGCAAAGCGATCGATCCATTGCACCCAGCGCACTTCCCATTCGGCATAGACGACCGTGCGATACCCCAAGCGTTTAGCCAGCAGAACCGGGAAGAGTTGATCGCCTCCCAGAAAAATAATGACGCCGCGATCGCGCCAATCCCAAGACTCCACCGTTTTGCCCCAGAGCAGAAACGGAAAAAAATGCTCAGCTGCCTGCACCCGATCGACCTCAGGATAACTTTGGGCAATCTCCGCCTCCCGACCACTGGCATTGGGACAGGGGGAGAGGACAACAGAAATGCGAACTTGCTGGCGATCGGGCCCCAATTGCGATCGCAGCGCTTTCACGACAGGTCTGACCCAAGTACTTAATTCCCCTGGTCCATTGGACAAAATTAAGATATCCCAAGGGCCGCCGATCGGTTCATTGCCAGAAGCCTCTGGGGGATGGGGACGAATCTGATGTTGCATTGGTCGCTACTTTAAAATTCCGTATCTGTTGTTTATCAACTGTTTATCAACCCTTCATCCAGTGTGAAGCCAAGCCCCTCCAAAAGAGAAGAAATTTGGTATTCACTGGGTTGTGATCCATTCCCAGCAAGCCCCTACACTGCAAGCCATTCAGCCCTATGAGCCGCCCAAAATGGGATCGCCCCACCACGGTATATTAGCGATCAAGCTAGGACTATCACCATTGCTTCGTTCGCCACTGCTTCGTAAATCGCTGCTCACCATGGCCCCTGATGGCCTCTCACCACCATGCCCTCTGACCACCATAGCGTTCTGTTGCTCTCACCACCTGCAACAGATACCCATTCCATAGAACGATCGCTCTATCACTTAGAATGCCCGGTGGCTGTTACCCATTCCGTCAGCCGAGCGATCAACGTTGCTAGTACGCATCGTCCCTGTTTACTCATCATTCAAGGCAGTGCCCAACAGTGGTCATTTAACCAATTGCGTCGGCTCCGGACGATCGCCGATAGGAGCCGGATTACCCTACTCGCCTTGGCCGATTCCCATCTCCAGAGCTGGCTCTATCAAGAAGACAACCCAGGATTTGACGGCTTTCTGGTCAACCCGGTTAGCCACGAGATTCTTCAGTCGGTACTTTGTGCTGCCAGCGCTCGCCAACTCTGTAAATAGGAGATCCATTACATTCAGGCTAAACGTTCAGGCTAGAAGTTCAGGCTAGAAGTTCAGGCCAGACGTTCAGGCTAAACATTCAGGTACAACATTCAGATAAAGTTGCATTTCCAACCACTTCCCTCAAATTTCAAGACTCGAAACTTTAAGTGCGGCTTGTCATCATTGCAAGGAATCGCATCGTTAGAATTCACAGGACGATCGTGCCCCCTCCTGAAAAAATCGCGTAATTTCACTGAAATGGCTGAATCTGATCAGCAATCCACAGCCCCCCTTTGGGTGAGATTCTCGATTAATTTAGGAGAGACCATTTATCAACGACTGAGTTTTGAGGTTGAATCTACGGTAGATTCGATCGCCACAAAGCTTGTTATTCATGGGTTATCTCCCTTTTGACAAGCTCAGAGCCTTCCATTTTGTATCCTAGTAAACTCTTTATAGGAGTTTAGAAAACAGGGTGCAACTTTGGTGAGAAAGGCTACAATCGGAAAAAGATTCCAAGCATTTAGTCATAAACCCTGTATAGCGGCACCTTAATCTAGATGAAATAGTTTTGTATTGTGGTCAGCGTTTTGGGACTTTAGCGATAGTTCGGTATCACTCTCAAATCGTCTCCCGTAACGGTAGAGTCGATATTTTAGTGGAGTTGATTTCTAGAAGTTTCTATCTCCGGTCCATGTCATTGATCCCTGACACACAGTTCGGCTGTTAATTACGATTGAGATGTGGTGCTGTTCTTTTAGGATGCTTGAACTTCATCACTCTACGACTTAAGGAGCATGAGGAACGCGGCATGACCCAGGCCAACGACGTACTTGAACTAGAATTTGGTACCGCTGCCGAGGACATGGAGGCAGATGTTGATCTGTACGAGATGGACGAGGAGGATGAAGATGTTGAGGATCTTCCGTTAGACGAAGAGGATGAGAAAGCTGGCAAAGGTCGGACTTCTCGCCGTCGCGCCCAGGCTAAGAAGAAGCATTACACGGAAGACTCCATTCGCCTGTACCTTCAGGAAATTGGCCGGATTCGTTTGCTGCGCGCTGACGAGGAAATTGAGCTAGCTCGGAAAATTGCTGACTTGCTAGAGCTGGAGCGCACTCACTTCAAGCTGGAAGACAAGTTGCAGCGGGAACCCTCCTTAGAAGAGTGGGCTGCAGAAGTCAAAATGCCCATCCCTGCGTTCCGCCGTCGCCTCCACATTGGCCGTCGGGCGAAGGACAAGATGGTGCAATCCAACCTGCGTTTGGTGGTTTCCATTGCCAAGAAGTACATGAACCGTGGCTTGTCTTTCCAGGATTTGATCCAGGAAGGGAGCCTTGGCTTGATTCGGGCCGCGGAAAAGTTCGACCACGAGAAGGGCTACAAGTTCTCCACCTATGCCACCTGGTGGATCCGTCAGGCGATTACTCGGGCGATCGCGGATCAATCTCGTACGATTCGTCTCCCCGTGCACTTGTACGAGACCATTTCTCGGATCAAGAAAACGACGAAGCTCCTGTCGCAGGAAATGGGTCGTAAGCCGACTGAAGAAGAAATTGCGACTCGGATGGAAATGACGATCGAGAAGCTGCGGTTTATTGCGAAGTCAGCGCAGTTGCCCATTTCTCTGGAAACCCCGATCGGGAAGGAAGAAGATTCCCGTTTAGGCGATTTCATTGAATCCGATGGCGAAACCCCCGAAGATCAAGTGTCCAAAAACTTGCTGCGGGAAGATTTGGAAGGCGTATTGGCCACCCTCAGCCCTCGGGAAAAGGATGTCCTGCGTCTGCGCTATGGTTTGGACGATGGCCGCATGAAGACCTTGGAGGAAATCGGCCAAATCTTCAATGTCACCCGCGAGCGCATTCGTCAGATCGAAGCCAAAGCGCTACGGAAGCTGCGCCATCCCAACCGGAACAGCGTCCTTAAAGAATATATTCGTTAGTTCTGGGCGGTTCCAGGAAGAAATGCGATCGAAGTTGTGAACTTCGCCAGCAATCTTTCCAGAATCAATTCCTCAGTTTCAAGCGTTTAACTGACCTTTAACTCAATCAACGCAAGAAGGCATTCCTAAGGAATGCCTTTTTTACTGATTAACAGTACAAAAACCTGATAAAACTCGAAAAAAAGCGGACTATCAGCTAGATAGTCCGTAAAACTTGCTTTTTAAGGTTGACCGGGATTCAGAAAAACTTACATCAGACCCAAGAACTCAAGAATGCCTTGACCCGAAACAAACTCAGTAATCAAAGCCGCAACAAAGCCAATCATTGCCAACCGACCATTCCACAACTCAGCTTGGGGGGTGAAACCAAACTTCCAAGCATTCCGATCTTCAACGACAGGGGTTGTGACCTTTTGAGTGTCTTGCATAGTTATTACTCCAGGGCGAACTAGCTGTTAACACCAATGTAAATCATTGTTACGAAATGTGCCACAATATTACGATAGAAGTCATGAATTGTTAACAATTAATAATTTAAATATAAATTTTATCAAGATAAATTTCTTGACAAAATTATCGAATTGTGAGTTTCTCTGACTTATTCCCAGTGTAATTCCTCAATCAGCAAGCTTTTGTAGCCAATTCCACGGGACAGTTAGCTGTTGATCGAGAAGATGCCGTTATCATGGAGGGACGCTCGGTATTTGTAAAGAATCGTGTTTATAAAGAATCATCAATGAATTTTTCCGATTCTGGGTTTGCGAAGTTTAAAGCAACGATGCAAGACACGATGCAAGGCACCGTTCAAAAAGTGCAAAGCACCGTGCAGACAAAGTTGTTTTTTGGCCATGAGCCATCGCCGGAATTGCTGGCGATCCTATTGGTCTATTTTGTCCAAGGCATTTTGGGGTTGGCTCGTCTGGCCGTCAGCTTTTTCCTGAAAGATGAGCTAGCACTAGGCCCTGCGGAAGTTTCTTCATTGCTGGGGATCGTTTCGATTCCTTGGATGGTTAAGCCCCTGTTTGGTTTTATTTCCGATGGCTTACCGATTCTGGGATATCGTCGTCGCCCCTACCTGATTCTTTCCGGTATTTTAGGGGTTGCGTCTTGGGTTTCTCTGGCCACCTTGGTACACAGTGGCTGGTCTGCGACGTTAGCGATCGCCCTGGGCTCGCTGTCGATCGCCATGAGCGATGTGATTGTCGATTCGTTGGTGGTTGAGCGGGCACGGGCAGAGTCCCAAAGCGCAGCGGGTTCCTTGCAGTCCCTCTGCTGGGGCGCTTCAGCAGTCGGTGGTCTTCTGACCGCTTACTTTAGTGGATCCTTGCTACAACAGTTCAGTACCCAGACCGTTTTTTTAATTACGGCGACGTTTCCCTTGATTGTTTCTGCTGTCGCCTGGTTAATCGCAGAAACTCCACTGGATGAAAAGCCAAACTGGGCTGTCATTACCCAACAGTTTGGGCAACTGAAGCAAGCCATTTCCCAAAGAAGTATTTTCTTGCCCACCCTCTTTCTGTTTCTCTGGCAAGCTACACCCACTGGGGAATCTGCATTTTTCTACTTCACCACCAATGAATTGGGATTTGAGCCGGAATTCTTAGGGCGAGTGCGGTTGGTCACTAGTTTCGCTTCGATCGCGGGCATTTGGATCTTTCAGCGATTTTTGAAGAAAATTTCCTTCCGCGTCATTTTTGGCTGGTCTACGGTGATTGCGTCGGTGCTGGGCCTATCGGCGCTGATTTTAGTCACGCACCTCAATCGGGAACTGGGGATTAGCGATCGCTGGTTCAGCTTGGGCGATAGTTTGATCTTGACCGTCATGGGTCAAATTGCCTTCATGCCTGTCCTGGTACTGGCGGCGCGCTTGTGTCCCCCCGGTGTGGAAGCCACTTTGTTTGCGTTGCTCATGTCTGTGGTGAATTTGGCTGGCTTTGTTTCCTACCAAGGTGGCGCATTCATGATGCGCTGGCTCAACGTCACCGATCACAACTTTGAGCAGTTAGGGCTGTTGATTTTAATCACCAACCTGATGAGTTTACTGCCCCTACCTCTGTTAGGCTGGCTACCCTCAGCAGCGGAACTGCCCACGGGAGATGAAGAAGTTCCAGTGGCGATCGAACTCGATAGTTCCGCCTCCAAACATCTGGGTCAGCCATTTTTGCCGGATGTCATGGCGGAACGAGTGGTTGATCGGGTAACGGTTAAACCCGCTAGCACTGCAACCAATCCTCAGCAATAAGCAATTATTTTCACGAAATCCCCTGATTTTCACGAAATCCCTTTTTTCACAAAATTCCCTAGGGGCGCGATCGCCGTCGGCGCGATCGCGCCTTGTTTGTTGGCTTCTGGTTTGTCAGCTTCTGGGATGCTTTGGGCGAAGATGAGGTGTGATCGCCGCGCATTTGAAACTTTTTCAGCCAAGATTGGAAAAAATTCGGGCGAACGGGCTTGGGAAAGGGAACCACCGTCGGACGCGGAATTGCCGCTTCTGGGAACGATACGACTTCTGCTTCTGTATTCTCCCGCGCGACCCTGATTAATAGCGCCACGGAAATAAAGCTGGACAACATTGAACTACCGCCGTAACTCCAGAGCGGAAACGGTAAGCCCGTAGTCGGCAGTGTGCCCGTTGCCACACCAATATTCAAAATTGACTGCCCCACAATCAGCACAACAATCCCGATCGCGACTAAGCGGTGCACAATATTTTGGGCTTTTTGGGCGATATAGAGTCCCAGTGTGGCATAGGCCACCAGCATGAGCAGCAACATCACCCCCCCCACGAGACCAAACTCTTCAGAGAACACCGCAAAAATAAAGTCAGTGTACTGAATCGGCAAAAAACCTAACTTTTGGTGCGATTGACCATAGCCGGTGCCAAACCAACCTCCCGATCCGATCGCCATCAAGCTCTGGGTTAACTGATAACCATCACCCGTAGGATCCGCCCAGGGGTTGAGAAACGAGAGCACTCGTTTGCGCTGGTATTCCCGAAAAGCAATACTCAAAGTTGCCAGTAACACCCCACCGACCGCTGTACTGACTAAATAAACCCAAGGTAAGCCAGCCGCTAGGGCGATCAACCAGATCACCATGCCACAGAGCGCAGTGGTACTGAGGTTAGGCTGAATCAGAATGCCCAGCAGCACCAGGCAAAACACCCCCAGCCAAGTCAGTCGTTTTTTCCAAGTCAGACGATCCCACTGGCCAAAAATCCGGGCACTTTGCAAGACCAGAAAGGGTTTGACAAATTCCGACGGTTGTAGCAAGAAAGGACCGATCGGGATCCATCGTGCGGCCCCTCCGATAGACGCAAAGCCCGGTAAATCCGTGACCCAAATTAACCCAAGAAACAGTAACAAGCCCCAGTGAGCCGTGGAAAGTAGGGTGCGCAGGGGGGAATGGATAATCCAGTTAAAGCCCACCAAACCAACTAAGGCAAAAATTGCTTGACGTTGGAGGTAGTACCAGCCATTGCCAAACTCATTGTCACCCGCCGGATAGGAAGCGGAAAACATCACCATCAATCCCACCAACAGCCAAATAAAGGTGAGCCATCGTGCCAAGCGAGCTTCGATCGCCCAATCCTTGGCCGTGGTGTCAAAAAAGGGAATGAGGTAACGCAGTTGCATGGCGAGTGCCGATTCTGGATAACTACCGATTTTGGATAACTACCGATTCTGGATAACTATCGACTCTGGATATCGGACTCTACTTTAGCGAGATCTTCGTTGAGAAAGACGACGATTTTTCCGGCGTAGTTCAACCCCTTAGGATTACGCGCCACCTCAACCCAGTAGGCAAAGCGACGACCCCGACGCAGTTCTCCCTGGAGGGCAGCGGCGATCGGCTTATTTTGGCGCAGGGCATTCCGTTCTTCCTGGGCTGTGGGATAGCTGTAAACGACTTCGGCCTGCTCGTAGTCCTGGGTAATTTCCAGTCCATAGATCGATCGCAGCGCTTCTTCTAGCCGCGCTTTGGTGACGCCGTAGAGCATATCAAATAGTTGCAGCGATTCACTGCGCACCACCCCACTCGAAGCAGACTTGCGGGTTAGTTTCCCCGGTGCAAACATCGACGCTTCAAAAATCATGCGCTGGGAGGCCGTGTTGCTCCGCCGCACCGTTAATTTTTCCCCCGGACCGGGTTTGAGACTGGGGGTCGATCGCAGCCAAGTGGCGACTTCATCAGTAGATTGTCCCGGTAGGGCGATCGCCGAAGGAGTCCAGACGCTAGACAGCCCTGTACTGAAGGCTAAAACCAAAGCGGCTAACGAGATTCGAAGCTCAGTGCGCTGCATAATTCGACCTTTCAAAATCCTGTACTAAATCGAGTCTGGTAAAGGTGGCTAAAACTATATCTTGGAATCTCTCGATCGACACAAAAGATTTTCCACAATTTACGCTGCTCTAGCATTCCCCCGACCTTTGCCTCACGGTTCCATGGCAACCTTGATAACTTTGCGATCGCGCATGTCGGCCAAGGCTTGGCCCAACTGATCCAGCGGTCGGTGGTCACTAATCAATAATTCCAAGGGGGCAATGCCACTGTGGATGAATTGGAGCGCTGCCCGGACAAATTCCGGGGTGTTGTGGAAAACGCCTTTGAGGGTGAGTTCGTTATAGTGCAACTGCTCAGTATTGACGGCAATCGTTGTATTTTTGGGACAACCGCCAAACAGGTTGATGGTGGATCCGGGTCGTCCACAGGCGATCGCCAATTCCCACGCACTGGGCACCCCCGTCGCTTCGATGACAATATCGGCTCCCCAGCCCTCGGTCAAACTCCAGATTAATGCGGGAATATCCGCCACCTCGCGATGGAGAAAGGTTTGGGTTGCGCCCAGTTGCTCCGCGATCGCCAACCGTTGGGGACTGCCACCGAGGACAATGATTTCCGAAGGTTGACCCACGCGATACCCCGCCGCCAAGGCCGCCACAAACAGCAACCCGATCGCCCCATCGCCTAACAAAACGATGCGATTGCCGGGACGGGCATTCGATCGGGCAATGCCATGCAGCACACAGGCCAAGGGTTCGGTCATGGCGGCCAGGGCAAAGGGTAACTCGTCAGGAATCGGCAACAGATTTTGGGCGACGATCGGCGCGGGAATTTTGACCCGTTCGGCAAAGGTGCCGTTATTGAATAGTAAATTTTGACAGAGGGAGAATTCCTGCCGCTGACAGAAAAAACATTGGCCACAGGGGGCAGAGTTATTGGCCACGATCCGATCGCCCACCTGCCACTGGGTCACGCCCTCCCCCACTGCGGCGATCGTGCCTGCCACCTCATGGCCAAACAAAGTCGGAGGTTTGAGCATACGGGCATGGCCACCCCGTCGCCACACCTTCAGGTCAGTGCCGCAGGTCGTCGCCGCCTTGACTTGAATCACCACTTCCCCCGCTGCGGGTTCTGGGTCGGGAACGGTTTCCAGTTTCAGGTCTTCCTGTCCGTAGAGTACAGCCGCTAGCACGATCGATTGGGTCTCCTGCGAAAGTGTGACCGCGATCGTACTGGGTTTCGGGGCCGTTAGCGCGGGGGAAATGCTAGCCTAGATAGGTCAATACTACGCATAGCGCCATTCTGAGGCGATCGCGCCATACCAGTTGCCATGAAAAAGGTTGTCGTTGGACTTTCCGGTGGGGTAGACAGTTCCACTACTGCGGCTCTCTTGCAGGATCAAGGATATCAAGTGGAAGGCATGACCCTTTGGTTAATGAAGGGCAAGGGGCAGTGCTGCTCGGAAGGGATGGTGGATGCGGCGAAGCTGTGCGAAAAAATGGGCGTCCCCCATCACATCGTCGATAGCCGAGACAACTTTGAAGAAAACATTGTGAATTACTTGGTGGAGGGCTATCGCCAGGGAATTACACCGTTGCCTTGCTCCAATTGCAATAAGGCGGTGAAGTTTAGCCCCATGCTGGATTATGCCCAACGGGAATTGGGGATTGACCTGATTGCGACGGGACATTACGCCCGCACTCGCTACGATGAGGCGACGGGACGCTGGCAATTACTGCGGGCCTTCGATCGCAATAAAGATCAGACCTATTTTCTTTACGATTTAAGCCAGGATGTCTTGGCCCATGTGATTTTTCCGTTGGGTGAAATCCAGAAAACGGAAACGCGCCAACTGGCCAACCAATTTGAATTACACACTGCCGACAAGCCGGAAAGCCAGGATCTCTGCTTGGTGGAAGCGAATGGTTCCATGCAGGCATTTTTGGATAAGTACATTACCTCCACCACAGGCGACATTGTTGATCAATCCGGCCAGGTGTTAGGTCAGCACGGTGGCATCCATCACTATACGATCGGGCAACGGAAGGGCTTGGGTATTGCCTACAGTGAGCCGCTCTATGTGATTGGCTTGGATGCGGTGATGAATCGGGTCATTGTTGGAACGAAGGAAGAGGCGTACCAGACGGAATGCACGGTACAGCGGGTCAATTGGGTGTCGATCGGTCAACCCACGGCTCCCATCCAAGCGGAAGTGCAAATTCGCTATCGATCGAAACCTTCGCCAGCGACGATCGTGCCGTTGGAAGAGGGTCGAATCAAGATTTTATTTAGCGAACCTCAACTGAGCATTACCCCCGGTCAAGCAGCGGTTTGGTATGACGGTGAAGTGTTACTGGGGGGCGGCATTATCGAACGGCCTGCAACGTCACCCTGAAACACCTAAATATCACGCTGCAAAATCAAAACTCCTAGCACAATTGAAACACCTAAAACAGGTGTAGCGATCGCACCAGATGAAGCGACGGAAACGACTTGGAGCAACAATCAACTAGAAGCCTCAGATATCAAACTTACCTAGAGGATCTACACCATGAACACTGCTCAAATTAGCACCGATGGAACCCATCAAATTGTGATAATCCCCGAAGACTTCAAAATGTCGGGCACTGAGGTTTACATCAAAAAAGTTGGAGGTGCGATCGTTCTGATTGCTAAAGATGCCCCCTGGCAGTCCCTGTTTGACAGTTTAGAGCAATTCTCTGACGATTTTATGACCGCTAGAGAGCAGCTCCCCCTCGACATTCGAGAGGCATTTTAGATGCAATACCTGCTTGATACCAACATTTGCATTTATCTGATCAAGCAAAAACCTCCCAAGGTATTGGAACGATTCAACACCCTAGCCATTTGCTGCCCATGCCCTAAGCCTTGGTGCTACGTTGGTCAGCAACAATGTACGAGAGTTCTCACGTGTTGACAATCTATCTCTAGAAAACTGGGCGGAGTGAACTACGGTAAAGGAACAAGTGAGATGACGATTGCGGCGATCGAACTACCGATGGAAAAAATTGCTGAGTTTTGCGATCGGTGGCAAGTGACAGAATTTGCCCTCTTTGGTTCCGTCCTACGCGATGACTTTCGCCCCGACAGCGATATTGATGTGATGGTGCAATTTCATCCAGAAGCCCATCCAACCCTATTCGACTTAGCTTACATGGAGGACGAATTAAAGGTACTCTTTCAGCGTGACGTTGATTTGGTGACCCGTAAAGGGATTGAGACAAGTCGTAACTACCTGCGTCGCAACGCAATTCTCTCCTCTGCTCAGGTAATTTATGGAACGCGATCTTCAATCTCTGCTTGATATGTTGCAGTCTGCTCAAATTGTGATGAACTACATTGCTGGGCGATCTCAAGACGAATTAACAAGTGATTTACAATTTCAAGATGCAATGATCCGCAGACTTCTGATTATTGGTGAAGCCTCAAAACGGGTTTCTGAAACAACTCGGCAAACCTTAACCACTATTCCTTAGACCGCAATCAGTGGGATGAGGAATCGGCTGGTACATGAGTACGACGAAATCGATTTAGATGTTATTTGGGATACTGCTGTCAATAGTTTACCAAATTTGATTTTAGAGCTAGAGAAAGTAGTTCCTCCTAATGAATAGCTTGGATCAATTCGCAATTTGAAACCTTGGGGGCAAAATCTCATGATGATGCAAGCTGAAGAGAAAAAAAGCTACACACCAGATGAGTATCTTGACTTTGAGGTGAGTTCAGACACACGCCATGAGTATATCAATGGAGAAATCATTCCCATGACGGGCGGCACCCCTGAACATAATGAAATTGCCAGTATTCTTAATGCAGCCCTGAGAATGAGCTTAAAAGGTCAACCCTACAGTATTTTTGTGGCTGATCAGCGGCTCTGGATTCCCGATCGCCAGCTTTATACCTACCCAGATGTCGTGGTTGTCCCTCGGCCAATCCAGCGACAACAGGGGCGCGCCGACACAATTACAAACCCTGTAATGATTGCTGAAGTCCTTTCCAAGTCAACCAAAAACTACGATCGTGACGAGAAATTTGCTGCTTATCGCACTATCCCAACATTCCAAGAATATCTATTGGTTGATCAATACATTCCTCATGTTGAGCAATACGTCAAAACTGATGCTCACCAATGGATCTTTACTGAATATAACGATATGAATTCATCAATTTCCCTATCGTCCATTCCCTTAGAAATACAGTTAGCTGATCTCTATGAAAATATTGAATTTGGATCATCATGAAAATTTTGAACGTAGGCATAGAGTGAGCCATTCTCTTTCAGAGAGGCGATGCTAACGAAACCGATGAAGTGACGGCAAACAGTGAAATGCACGAGCCACTAAAACCTTGGAGGTCAACCTAACATGATTGCTCAACTGGAAACAAAACGCTACAGCACTGATGAATATTTAGAACTCGAAATTGTAGCTGACATTCGCAATGAGTATCGCAACGGAGACATTATTCCTATGAATGGTGGAACACCCAACCATAATGATATTGCTGGTAATTTGTATATCCTATTGAAGTCCACCTTAAAGGGAAAAAAGTACCGAACATTCTATGCCGATCAACGGCTTTGGATTCCTTCAGTGACTGTCTACACCTACCCGGATGTAATGGTTGTTCCCCAACCGATCGAACTCCAAACCGGACGAAAAGATACCGTTGTCAATCCCTGTTTTATTGCGGAGGTATTATCTAAATCCACACAGAACTACGATCGTAGTGAGAAATTCATTGCCTATCGCAGCATTCCTACATTCCAGGAATATTTACTCATTGATCAATACCGCATCCACGTCGAGCATCATGTTAAAACTGCCCCGCATCAGTGGTTGTTTTCTGAATACGACGATCCAAACGCAACCCTCCCTTTGAGCAGTTTTGAGTTCCAAATTCAAATTGCCGATCTCTACGAAAGCATTGAATTTGAAGCCTAGTCAATAATTTGTAAACGATAGAATCCCAATCCTCAGACCCTGAGAGGAATCAGTCGATCGAAATGAATCCAGCAAAATTCGTCGCGATCGCAAACCCTTATTCCCAATGAATCATCAAATAGCTATCAACCGATATTGCATAGCAACGGTAAGAGCAACGTCACAAAGTAATAGACTAACGGTGCTGTGAATACATAGCTATCAGTGCGATCAAGAATCCCCCCGTGGCCGGGAATCAACGCGCCAGAATCCTTCACCCCCGCATCCCGCTTCATCAAGGATTCCGTCAGGTCACCCAACAGGCTGGAAACCGCAATCAGCAAGCCAAACGACGCCCCAGACACCACGAAAAAGGGCCAGTGCAGCACCCATGCTCCCACGATCGCAATGCCTAGGCTACCTGCAAATCCGAATACTGCTCCTTCCACCGTTTTCTTAGGACTGATATCCGAGAGCCGCGTCCGACCCAGGATCCGACCAAACACATAGGCTCCAATATCCGCAGCCCAAATGCAGAAAAAGGCCAGAACAATGTGGCTAAGCCCCTGGGGAACCCCTTGCATCGTCACGGTTTTCCAAGACGTAATCCAGAAGCCATCTAAGGGCAAATTACTGAAATCAAGTTGCTGGAGTGCCCGCAAGCGAATCCAAAAACTGGGCAGATATCCCCCATAGAACAATCCCAAAACCGAAGCCGCAATGTCTGCAATGCTGGCCATCTTGGTTTGGAACAATAGGTAGAAGCAAATGAAGGTTCCAGCGATCGGGAACAGCGCGTCTGCCAGCGACGGATTGACATTCGACAAAACCAGTAACACTTGGCTGACAATCAATGTGGTTTTGATGGCCGGTGCCAACCCCTTAGCCTTGGCAAGCTGAAAATATTCCAACTGACCCAGCAATACAATGAGACAGAAGCCCGCCGTAAAATACCAGCCCCCCAACAGCAACATTACCAAAGCCAGGGGAATCGCCACCAAGCTACTGCCAATGCGCGCCCAAGGTAGTCCTGCCATTCCCTCAACGATCCATTTCATACTCCGATTAGCTGAGAGGACAAGACCGTCTTGAATCCGCCGTAAAACCGAGTCATTCACCACAGATAAAAACCACAAGTAAAAAAAGGTTAAGAAGGTTAAGAACTACTCTGCATCACTTTAACGGATTGAACCTGCAAAGAGAAGCATAAATTAAGAATTCCACAGAGGAGAGCCACGAAATCCCCGCTGACGATTTCCCCAATGGCTCCTCTACCAATCTAACTTTTCTCCACTCAGAACAAAGATCGGATCAACCGCTGCAAAGGTTTGGCCACTGCCTCGTTTTTCCAGGCGATTAATCGACGATTGCACAACTTCGATATTGCGCACTTGCAGTTCCGCAAAACTTTCCGAAATTTGATACAGGCTTTCTAAGCTCGTGGCAATGGCAACCATGCGGCCTTCCGGCGCAAGGCGTTGCCAGAGGGCGGCTAGCAATAACTTGATGGGTCGTCCCCCCTCTAGGCAAATGCGATCGGGATTGGGCGCTAGGTCTGTTAAACAATCGGGCGCATTCCCTTCAATAATGTCAACATTGGCCACACCAAAGCGATCGCAATTACGGCGGATCAAGCTAGCGACTTCTTCATCCCGTTCCACCGCGACAATTTTCCCCTGAGGGCACAGTAAGCCCGCTTCTACGGGAATCGTGCCCGTCCCTGCCCCAATATCCCACAGCACTGAGTCCACCTTGAGCCGCAAATGAGACAGCAGCAACAACCGAATTTCCCGTTGACTCAGGGGGATTCCTGGCAAGCTCTCAAACAACTCATCGGGAATACCGGGGGTGACGTAGGGCCAGAGGGGAGCAGCCATGGTAATAGCAACCAATAAAAGGAATCAGAGGAAACGCGATAACTGACTAAGCCCCTACAACTGCCTAGGGATCTACATAGCCTCAGGCTCTGCAAGCAGCTAAGGCTCTGCAAGCAGCTAAGGCCCTGCAAATACGGCAGATTCGATATCTTTGCGGCTCAGGGAATATTTGAACGATCGCTGCACATCCCGACCATCCTCTCCCGCATTGAGGTAGCGGATCGTCAGTTGTTCCGTATCAAGCCACAGTTCTGCCTGCCAAGCATCTCGCTGGATCGTCCAACAATGGAGAGAATCCCGATCTTGCTCGCAGCCGTGACCTTGTAACCATGCTTCAATCTGGGGCAAAGGATGGTTATACAGAGGGGTATCTGCAGAGGGCAAATCCAGCATAGGAGGTTTGGGTGAATGCTTCTTAAACCAGTCAAACATGAGCAAGAGGTGGATGACAAAGTCAAAATGGATCGGTAATTCCCATCTCCCCATTTACCCAAGGGTATGGTGGGTTGTGGAGGGGGAAGACACCAAAAACGAAGTTACAGAACCGTCAGATTCAGATACAGCAAGCGTAACAGGAGAAGGGTCTCCCAGGGAAACGGCCATTGGAGACCTCAGCACCTGGAATAGGGCGGCACGGGGCGGGGACTGGGTTAAACCCACCACCACCGCTAGCAAAATGCAGCCAATCAGCGTGACCCCCAAAATAAACAGTGCAAACAGTTCACCAGCCGATAGGGGGCGATCGTCGGGATCCAGGTAGGAAGACGCTAAGGGATCGTACTGGGAGGGCGGTTCATACAACTTGGGCAGAGGCCGAATCACCGCGACCCGCGCATAGCCAATCGTGTGATCGTAAGCTAGGCGACGTTCAGGACTGCTTAAGGTGGCGTATGCTTCATTCAGTTCCTGAAAGGCTTGCTTGGCGATCGCGGGCGGTAGTTGCGTCGTATCGGGATGGTACAGCTTACTTAGGTCGCGGTAGGCCCGACGAATGGCAATTACCGATGCGGCGGGATGGAGTCCCAGGCGATCGTAGTAGGTAGCCTCTTTCCAATTCTGGGCGGGTAGCTGGCTCGGTTGGCTCGAATTCTGCGTCATAAATTCTGCATCCCAACGGCAATAGTCAACCAACGGCAATATTAACCAACAGCAATATTAACCAACAGCAATGTCAATGGGCAGTCCTCCCCATTATCTAGAGCCGGGGCAAAAATCTGCAAGACTTAACCCAACCCCAACCTGAAAATTACCTAACCTTGAGGTTCAGCCGATAGAGTGCGGAAGTTAGCCTCTTCACATGTTCAATGGTTTTTGCCATGATGCAATCCTCAACCCTCGGTTCAACGGACGCCAAACAGCTTCGCCAACTTCTGGAAAATCAATATCAAGGTTCCAGCCTCAAAACCTTCAAACGAGGTCAGACAATTCCTTTATTACCGCAGGATGTGTGGGTGGTCTACCGGGGGGTTGTTCAGCTGGTGACCCTTTACCCCAGCGGCGATGAAGCGGTTTTGGGCTTTGCAGTGCCACTCATGCCCTTTGGGATGCCCCTCACCATCACGCAGCCCTACCAAGCGATCGCACTGACAGATGTGGATCTCATGCGATTGCAAATGACCGACATTGAACAGTCCCCAGCGCTGACCCAATGCTTGCTGCAACAAATGCACCGTCGCCTGCAACAAACGGAAGCCCTGCTCGCCTTGGCGAGTTATCGCCGCGTTGAGGAACGTTTGCTGCACCTCCTCGATCTGCTCACCCAGGAATTGGGGCAACCCAGCGAAGATGGCAACATTCGCCTCAGTGCTCGCTTGACCCACCAGCATCTTGCCAACACGATCGGAACCACCCGTGTGACCATCACCCGCCTATTGGGGCAACTCCGCGATCGGGGTTACCTCACCTTAGACGAGCATCGCCACTTGGTGATTCGCAACCGCCTCATTCAGCAGGCCATGGGGGAATCGTTCAGTGCCTAGGGCTAGGCTTGGGGCGGATTTCTGCTTGCAGAAGGACATGACCCGTGGGCAAATCACCTTAGGCAAATCACCTTAGGCAAATCACCTTAGGTAAGTGACCTTAGATCCAATGACTTGGGAGATCTCATGCCTTGGGATAAATGAGATTGGGTGGATGAGATTGGGTAAAGTTTTCTAGTAAGTAAATGTTTTCCAGCCAGAAAAAATGTTTACCCTTTAAACTCAAGATATAATTTTATCTCGACAAGTTTTCGCTATGATTCCGCTACTTTTGCTATTAATACACCTCTTAGCATGAAAGCCTTGCAATTTAGTAGAAAATTTGCCCAATTTAGTGCAAAGTTCCTGGGGAGAGTGTCATCCACCCCTCAAGAGTCATCCAACCCTCAAGAGGGGTATGGGTCACTCCTACAATCTATACCTCAGGAGACCAGCGCTTTATCCCCAATCCGCCGGTGGATAGGCCGACTTTTACAGTACAACAAACCGCTACTGCAAAACCGATTGCTACAACAGCACAACAAACCGCTACTGCACCACCGATCTTTGCTGAACCATAGACCTTTACTGCACAGAAGAGGTGTCCTCAGCCTTAGCGATTTGCTGTCCTGCCGCTAGGGGAGAGCCAGGGCCTGGCGTCAGTACCACAGCTTCAATATCTGCTAAACCTGTTTCATCGCTATCCAAGCAGGTTGCGGCTCGGTAGGAAAGATCCAGAATGCGCAGATGTTCATCGACATAAGGGCCGCGATCGTTAACCCGTACCACGACGCTTTTGCCGTTTTTGCGATTGGTAACTTTCAAAAACGTATCAAAGGGCAAATCACGGTGGGCTACGGTGAGATCGAACTGGTTATACACTTCACCGGTGGCGGTAATCCGACCATGGAAGTAGGGGCCATACCAAGAAGCAACCCCATCTAAAACCTTGGGGGTTTCCTGCAACCCATAGATCTCAATTTGAGCCTGGGCTAAGTCCAAGGGATTTTGTCCAAGAGCCGCTCGTAAATTGTTAATCCAGTCGATCGCTAACAGTTCAGCGTTCCAGCCTAGCCTGTGGGCTAAGTCAGGAGAAATGCGGAAGATTTCCTGGTTCTCAATTTTGCCAACAAAGTCTTTGCCGTCTAAAACTGGTTTGAGTTGACTGAGATTCAGGGAGAGGGGTTGTAGTTGTTGGCTCAGGCGTTGGGCAAAGCTTTCCGCTTGGCCACGATCGGGGAAAATCGCCACCCGGCATCCTTTCACCCAAACATGGTAGAAACTTGGATCGGTAGGATTTGTTCCAAAGGATTTGGTGGGTTGAGAACAATTCCACAGGTGTTGGCGTAATTCTCTAAAAGAGACCCCTGCAATTAATTGCTCCGAATCCCGTGCTGAAACCACCACCACTGGGGGAAAAATTGCGTTCCAGTCTGCGGCCAAATCTTGAACATTCCCCACGAATCCTTGCATGGTCTGGAACAAGACTCCTCCAATCATCGGATCCTGACTGGCTGAGTTAACAGCAGATTGAGAATCTTGGGGTTGTACAGACGGAGCAGACGCTTCTGCGGGCGTAGTTGGGGAAATGGCCACTGCAGCAGGATGGGCTTGAGTTTCTGGCGTAAAGAAAAAATGTTCTACACGGGTCACCCACGCTAAGTTAGTCTCCTGGTTGGACAAGTTTTTCCCAGAAGTGGGCGTAGGGGAAGCCACAGCCGCAGCCGCAGACAATGGGTAGGTTAACCAGTGGCCTAAGCCATGCATAACCTGGAAAGCGATGAAATCTTGGGAATCTTCTTCCCCCAGACTTTTCTCCTTGCTTGAATGAGACAGGTCAGGAAGAGAAGGTGGATTTTGACTGGGCAACATTTGCCCTACGGAAAGCAGGACGGTTGCCAGGGAAATCCCCCATGCTAAACGAGATATACGCATGTGTCACTAGAGCAAAATGTAAGATGCACTACAATTTTCCACATTAAGATCGTAAAGATCATGTGAAGTAAATATATCTATCTAAGGGGAAGTATTTAGATAGATAAAGATGACCTTTTCGGGTGAAATCGACCACTTACTTCACAAAAATGGACAAAATTGATTGTGCTAATGAACAATGCGTAGATGCTAATCCCTGAGAATCAATGGCCTTGCAATGGCCTAAAACAGTGGTTTAGATAGCAATTGAGTCATTTCTAAAACAGTTTACCTAAATCTTTGCAAAAACTACACAAAAAGTAAAAAATATCCTGATATCACTAGCGTCATAGCGAAGAAATTAGATTGCATCTAAACAGCATTTATCTTGGGGCATTGCTGCACCCAGCCCCCTCTCGACAAGGCTCTCCTTCAGGCTTTAAGGTGGCGAGGTACTGCTTGGGAGATTACAATGCCGTCCTTGCCCTTCGTGATTGTTGATGTTTTTTCAGAGCAGAAATACGCTGGCAACCAGCTTGCTGTTTTCCTAGCCGATGATTCACTTTCATCTGATGCGATGCAGCAAATCGCCCGCGAAGTTAATTTTTCGGAAACCACCTTTGTGCTTTCTCCCCTCCCCCGATCGGGCGGGTATGACGTCAGAATTTTTACTCCCACCGCAGAACTGCCCTTTGCAGGCCACCCCACCTTGGGCACGGCCTATGTGATTCAGCAAAAGTTGTTGCAAAGGGTCGTCCCAGAAGTGGTGCTGAATCTGGCGGTCGGGCAAATTCCCGTGCGCCTGAGCTATGGCACAGAGCAGAATCCAAGCGATCGACCGGAGATTCTCTGGATGCGGCAAAATCCACCGGAATTCGCTGAAAAAAGGACCATTGCAGAGCTTACAGCCGTTTTGGGGTTGGCCGCCAGTGACTTCGACGATCGCTATCCCATTCAAACCGTGTCCACAGGACTCCCCTTCTTGATCGTCCCCTTAAAAACCTTGGATGCCCTCCAACGGATCCGAATTAATCGCGATCGCTACCAAGCACTGGTTCAAGAAGACATTCCTGCCATCTTTGTTTTCTGTCCAGAAACGCGCAATTCTGCCCATCAGTTCAGCGCCAGAATGTTTGCTGAAGCTTGGGGCATTCCCGAAGATCCCGCAACAGGCAGCGCCAATGGTTGCTTTGCAGGCTATTTGGCTCACTACCGCTATCTAGGGAGCGATCGGGTAGCGGTTCAGGTAGAACAGGGATATGAAATGGGCCGACCCGCGTTGCTGTATTTACAAGCCGATCGATCGCAGGATCGGATCGAGGTCTTGGTCGGGGGACAGGTGATCCTAGTGGCCCAAGGGGAATTTGTTTAATGGGATCTGTGGTAGCACATGTCTAACCCAGCGAATGTCTAGCCCAGCAAACGGATAGTTTATGCAGGATTTGCAGCAACGCTTACTCAATCACCTCTTGGAAATTGTGCGGGAGCGGGATCCGTATTTAGCGCCCCAAGGACATTTTTACGTGCAACAGTATGTCAAGTCACAATTGGCCCAGTGGGGAACCGTGGAAACCCATGAATTCACCTTTAACGTTCGTCAGCATCGGAATTTGATTTTGAATTTGCCCGATCGAACTGGTAAGTTTAACCGACCTCCCATTTTGATTGGAGCCCATTATGATGGCGTTCCAGGGTCTCCGGGGGCTGATGACAATGCCAGTGGGGTTGCAGTGCTCTTAGAATTGGCACGATTGTTTGCTGAACAGCCTGCTCGCTATCCCATTCAACTCATTGCCTTTGATGTGGAAGAATATGGCTTAGTCGGTAGCCGAGACTACGCAGATACCTTGTTACAGCAACGTCAAAAAATTCGGTTAATGCTATCGCTAGAAATGCTGGGATATTGCAAACAGGAACGGGGAACACAACAGTATCCCCAACCATTACAGAAGTTCTATCCCGATCGTGGCAACTTCATTGGGCTGATTGGTAACATTCCAACCTTATTCGATATGTTGTGGTTAAAACAGGCGCTGCAAGCGGCAGGCGTGCCCACCCAATGGTTGCCTGCGGGCTGGAAGGGCCATATCGTGCGGGCAACCCGAGCCAGCGATCACGCCCCCTTTTGGGATAACAATTACCGCGCCATTATGGTGACAGATACCGCCTTTATGCGCAACCCTCATTACCATTTACCGAGCGATCGCCTGGAAACTTTAGATTTACAATTCATGACTCACATTTGCCAAGGACTCGCCCAGGGGTTACAAAAACTATATTAAAGCTATTGTCCTCAGTCTATAGATTGTTATGATTCCTGAATTTCTCTCTGGATTGTACATTTCTGTATCGTACAACTTGCCACATCTGGCGTGACTCAGCAGAAGTCGCTAGCAATTTACATCGAATTTCAGACTACTATACATTGAAGGAATCAGCATGTTGTAAAGAGTATCATTTAACGCCGTGGAAGGGTCCTTGAATGCATCAACCATTGGCCTGCAAAAGGTCGATCAAGCCCGCAAGCGCTTAGGGTGGAATCGGCAATCGATCGTGTGGGCCCAGGCGGCACTGACCTCCGTTGCGACTCTCAAACAATTTTGGCGCGGAGAAAGAATTAGCCGTGAAAATTTTATTCAAATTTGTCAGGCAGTCGGTATTGAAGATTGGCTCAGCATTGCGGAAGAGGTCATCAATGCAGCCCAGAATGCAGCCCAGTTTGACGATTTAAGGAACCCACTCCCCCCCCAAGGCACACTGTCTTTCCCTGCGAATCAAATTGATTGGGGCGAAGCTCCAGAAATCACTAGCTTTATCGGTCGAGAGGAGGATTTAAACACCCTCCAAACCTGGGTGGAAAACCGTTGTAAATTAATTGCCATTTTGGGCATGGGGGGCATTGGAAAAACCACGATCGCCGTTCGGCTGGCGGAAACGTTGCAAGACCAATTTGATCTTGTTATTTGGCGATCGTTGCGGAATGCGCCAACGTTATCGGACATTTTGAATGATATTTTACAGGGGATTGGTGAGGCGGAAGCAACCCATCTCAATCACTTTATTAATCAGTTTCTACAACTTTTACGCAATCAACGCTGTCTGATTATTTTGGACAATGCCGAATCTCTCCTGTCTGAAGGATCTGGTGTGGGAACTTACCATATCGGCTATGAAGTGTATGGAGAATTACTGCGGCGAGTCGGCGAAGAACGACACCAAAGTTGTCTTGTGTTAACCAGTCGAGAGCCCCCCCGAGAACTATCACGGTTGGTTAGCGAAAAGGTCAAATTACTCAACCTATCCGGATTATCCAGCGATGCAGGCAGCCAAATTCTTGCCTCCGTTGCAAATTTATCCGATGCGAATTTAACGCCGGAACAGTTCCCCGCCAATTATTCCGAAATTGTGGCGCATTACGCAGGCAATCCCCTCGCTTTGAAGATTGTTGCGGCGGGAATTCGGGATTTACTCGATCGGGATGTTGCAGCGTTTATTGAGTTATTGAACCAAGGTATTTTCCTGTTTGGTGATATTCAAGACCTGTTGGCCCGACAGTTCGATCGTCTATCCCTGAACGAACAGGAAATTTTGTATTGGTTAACGATCGTTCGAGAGCCCATTACATTGGATCGCCTCAAGACCGTTCTATTGCTACCAGAACCTAAAACTAAACTATTAGAAACGCTGGACAGTTTAAAGCGACGATCGCTCTTAGAAACCTCACTGAAGGGTTACACCTTGCAGCCCGCTGTGATGGAATATGCGCTCCGTCGTTTTCTCGATCGGGTGAGCCATGGCCTCAGAGCTTGGGTGGCCCAGACCCCACCAGCTTCTGACGCAGACTTTCATTTGCCGTGGGAATTATCCCACTTTCCCTGGTTGATGGCCACGGCACCGGAATTTGTCCGGGAAGCGCAGACCAAGTTAATTCTCGAACCCATCCTCGATCGACTCCAAGCCCATATCACCCCTTCAGAACCACTAGCTACCGTCGTTCTCAGATTATTACAGCAGTTACGAGGTCAACCCGCCCCCAAAGTTGGCTATTGTGGGGGCAGTTTAGTCAATTTACTCGGTCACGTTCAAGGCAGCCTAGCCCAGCAAGATCTCTCTCACCTAATTCTTTGGCAGGTCGATCTGTGCATTCTTTCGTTACACGCCGTCGATCTTTCCTATGCCGATCTTTCCCATTCAGCATTAATTCAAACATTTAGTAACGTATTGTCAGTAGCATTTAGTCCCGATGGGAACATGCTGGTTCAGAGTGATGACAATGGGTGGGTGATTGTCTGGGATATTGCCACCCGTCAGCCCTTAGCCGCATGGCAAGCCCATCCCTATTGGATCTTTACTGTAGTCTTCAGTCCCGATGGCCGTTCGATCGCCTGTTGTAGTTTAGACGGCACCATTACGGTCTGGGATTGGCAAGCCTTCCAACAGACCCAGCCCACACGCCTATTGAATTCGGGGATTTCTAGTCATCCCAGTCCTGTTTCCAACCGTGGAAATCGGTCCTCTCGCCCTTTTCCCTCCTCCTCCCAGCAATCCCCGCAGCACCAGTTTAGTCATCACACCGCAGGCGTGAGCGAAGTCCTGTTTCATCCATCCCAGCCGTGGCTCGCCAGTTGTAGTGCCGATCAAACGATCGGACTGGTTAATCTGAAGTCCGGTGAAATGTTGGGGCAATTGACAGGCCATGGGGGAATTATTCGCACGATCGCTTGGGCGGCAGAGGGTCGGTATTTAGTCAGCGGCAGTCTAGACCAGACGCTGCGGCTATGGGATGTGGCCCGCCAAATTTGCTGTGGGCAGATCACCCTGGATGAACCCATCTACAAAATTGTGGGGTTACCCCGTGAGGTTTTAGGGGTTGAGGCCGTTGCGGTGGCGGGGGAAAGCGGCGACATTCGCATTTTCGCGTTAGATGCGATGATCGGTTCAGAATTAGAAGCGACAACAATAATAGCAACAACAACAACAACAGCTACAACAACTACAACACAACAAAAATCACCCCCCACATTACAGCCATCACTCACCCAACAGTCACCTGATCCAATTCAGCATTTAATCGGCCATGACGATCGCATTTGGGGGATGGCAATAACCCATAATGGCAAACTTATCAGCAGTAGTGACGATCGCACCGTCAAGCTTTGGAATCTCCAAACGGGACAGTGCGAAAAGACCTTCTACGGTCATCAAGCGCGGATTTGGTCTGTAGCGGCCAGTGCCCAGGGGCTGATCGTCAGTGGGGGGGACGATCGCAGCGTGCGCCTGTGGCATGGTCAGACCCATCGGCGCTTGCATCGCTTTCAGGGGTATCACAATGCTATGACGCCTGTCATTTTTGACGGTGCAGAATTGCTGACTTTCAGTACCGATCAAATTTTGCGCCGCTGGAATTTGACCCAGCCCGATCCGATTCAACAATTTCCCTTGCCCACACAATCTTCCCTACAAGCGGCTCTCACGCCCGATCGCGCCCTCATTGCCAGTGGCAATTTAGACGGAACCATTCCCCTCTGTGATGGCCGCACGGGACACCTGCGCCGCACGTTACGGGGGCATGAAGCCTGGGTGCGATATGTAGACTTTAGTCCCGATGGCCAGTGGCTGGTCAGTGCATCGGGAGATCAAACTCTGCGGCTGTGGGAGGTGGCAACGGGTAGCTGCCGTCAAGTTCTGGTGGGGCACCTGGGGCCCGTGCAAGTGGCAATCTTTGCGCCCCATGGCCGACAAATTGCGAGTAGTAGTTGGGATCACACCATTCGCCTTTGGGATCTTGAAAGTGCCAGTTGCTTACAGGTGTTAGATCCTGCCAGTGTAACGAATCGATCGCCCGATCGTGCCCAAGTGGGCCATCGCATCACCACTTTACTATTTTCCCAGGAAGGTCGTTATCTGATGGGGGCTGGAGCCCAGGCCCAGGTACAAATTTGGGATTTACAGTCCAACCCACCCACCTGTACCGTGTTACCCCATCCCGGAGCCGTGGCTTTGGCGCTGCATCCTACGCTTCCTCTGTTAGCCAGCGCCAGCCAAAACGGAACGGTGAAATTATGGGATTTGCAAACCCAGGATTGCTGCGCCACTTGGTCTACGCCAACGAGTTACCACAGTAATTTAGTGTTTAGTGAACAGGGAGAGTTTCTGGCGATCGGGGCAGACAATAGCACCTGTACCGTTTGGGCGGTGGAGGACTTGTTGACCCCATCTAGACGGCAATCGCCTTTGGTCTTGCAGGTCTATCGGCCCTATGAAAATACCCTCATTACCGGGATTCAAGGTTTAACAGAGGCGCAAACTGCGACCTTTATTGCGCTGGGGGCGATCGATCGTTCCCAAGCTGGACGCTAACGGAATGCTTGCGGGCTGAATTCTCCAGTTGGGTTCCAATTTTTCTAGCTATCCTGTTTCTGAATATATTGTTGGATGGCAGCTAAATCTGTGAACTGATCCGCCACGTTAATCAACGCATCACTCGTCATGGAGCGTAAACTGACCACTTCAACCGTAACCCCTCGATAGGTCACCGCATTAACGACGTACGCCAAATCACCATCCCCCGTCACAATCACCATCGTATCGCAGTGATCTGCCAGCATCAGCATATCGATCGCCATTTCCACATCGAGGTTGGCTTTGCGGGAACCGTCGGGAAGTTGCACCAACTCCTTGGTAACAACCCGATAGCCGTTGCGACGCATCCACAGCAGAAATCCCTGTTGCTTTTCATTGTGCCGATCGCTGCCTGTATAGAAATAGGCCCGCAGCAATCGACGACCCTGGGTCAAAAAGACCAAGAGACGAATGTAGTCAATTTCTATTTGCAACTGCATCGCAGCATAAAACAAACTGGCTCCATCAATAAAAATCGCAATGCGATCGCGGGTATTAATTAGATTGGGAGTTCTTTGGGGGCGATCGCTAAACGATTCAACAATGGGAGACAACCGAGCGTTCACCAAAGGTTCTGCGGGGTTTCCATTTGTTTCGGGGGACTGTCCTGGCTGCATTACTATTTCGAATACCTTTACTAAATTACAGAATTACTAAAAACTGAAAAGATCAAAAGAGTTAATCAATTAACTGATCCAAGAAAAGATACATCAAGCTAAACAATTCAAAGTAAAGCCAAACAAGAAAGCTCAAAAAATCTTTAATTAGAATCCATCTGCCCAATCAAACTAATTGACTCCTCAGGCATCAATTAGTTTGTATAAACAGCTTTGAATTCTGCCTCTCTTTGCCCCAATTGGGCTACCGTGTACACACAAGTCGGAATAAACTAGGAAAAAGCGTAACTACTCAGGCTTAAAAAAATAGAGAGTTTTTACAAGAATCCAGAAAAAGCAGTTAATTTAGCATTCTATTAGGGACTAG